>DKBB01000334.1:4329-6803 GCA_002451015.1 Acidobacteria bacterium UBA6911 | reverse complement strand
GCGGTTTCGGATGAGATAAAGGCAATGGGCCGCAGGTCTCTCGCCCTCAAGATGGATGGAAGGGATTACGGCGATGTGCAGAAGGTCTTTGCCACCATCAAGAAGGAACTCGGGACAGTCGAGGTCCTGGTCAACAATGCCGCCCAGATGGGCCGGATGGTGACCATCGCCAAGACGACCATGGAGGATTGGGAAAACGAGATGAAGCTCTGCCTTAACTCCGCTTTTTACTGCATCAAGGAAGCGTGGGAGGACATGCGGGCCAACAAGTGGGGACGCATCGTCAACATGACCTCTATTGCAGGCGTCATGGGCGGATTCGGGCAGTCTAGCTACGGAGCGGCTAAGGCAGGCCTGGTCGGGCTTGCCAAGTGCGTGGCCCTGGAAGGCGCAAGATACAATATCACTGCCAACTGCGTCCTGGTGGGCATGGCCCAGACCGAGGCGTACGACGAAACCGTCCCGGAAGAGGTACGGAAGAACATAGAGAAGATGATCGCTTTTCGGCGGGCCGCATCACCCCAGGAAGTCGCCGAAACCATCGCTTACACCGTCTCCGAGAAGGCCGGGTACATGACGGGCACCATTGTCAACCTCATGGGCGGCCTCGATCTCTTCGTACTCTAGAAGCCCGTGGGAAAAGTTTCGCGGATCGCGCGCCTGGTGCTTGCCCAAGAGCTGCAGGCGGGCACGAGCCTCCCGAGCTTGTTCGAATGGAATGCGCATGGCCGGGAAAACCGGTGCTGCGCTCCGGCACCGGGAAAACCCCCTCGCCGGATCGGTAATATTATGGTACCGGTGGTTGCACCTTTTAAGCTGCAATTTGCAGCCTTTCAACCTGTAAACCGATTTTCAAGCTGCAACTTTTCACAGGAGATTTATGGCTGTTCGCAAACCCGCAATTGTCCGCACTAAATACGGTTCCGTTGAAGGGAACCACGAGAACGGACAGTATGTCTTCAAGGGAATTCCCTTTGCAGCCGCTCCCGTCGGCAAGCAACGATGGCAGTCGCCCAAGCCGCCCGAACCGTGGCATGGTGTTCGGCCGGCCTTTAAGTTCGGTCCCATTGCCCCTCAGAATCCTATGCTGGGTATGGAGATAATGGCCGATCTGGCAACCACGGAACCACAGGATGAGGATTGCCTGTATCTGAATATCTGGACGCCGGATACTAAGGAGTCTCTTCGCCCGGTCATGGTATGGATTCACGGAGGAGCGTTCATTGTCGGTTCAGGGTCCCAGGAGATGTTTCGTGGTAACACTCTTACCGGCCGCGGCGGCATTGTTCTGGTTACGATCAATTACCGCCTGGGGGCGCTGGGATTCATGAACCTGAAAGAAATCACTCAGGGAAGGATTCCTGCCTCCGGTTGCGAAGGATTGCTGGATCAGATTGCCGCACTGGAGTGGATTCGTGAAAACATCGAAGCTTTTGGAGGGAATCCCGACAACATTACGGTATTTGGAGAATCTTCCGGTGCGATGAGCATCGGAGACCTTATGGCCATGCCTGCAGCACAAGGAAAATTCCAGAAAGCCATTCTGGAAAGCGGCGGCGCCGGTACGGTGGGTTTACTGGAGGACGGCGTAGCCACGGCTGCCCAATTCCTTGAAATTCTGGGATTGAAGAAAACGGATGCGGATGCGCTCTACTCCATGACAGTGCCGCAGATCCTTTCGGCGCAGCAGAAGCTGAACGCGGTTTTACACGAAAAAGACAATAGAATTACTCCTTTCCAACCGGTCGTCGATGGAGATGTAATGCCTGAAATTCCCATCCATGCCATAGAAAAGGGTTCAGCGAAAGGTATTCCGACTCTGGCCGGCACAAATCTCGACGAATTCAAGCTGTTCAACGCCATCGATCGGAGCTTTCGAAATATGGATGAAGAGAGCATGGCCCTTCGTCTGGAAACCATAATCCCGCCGGAGCATCTTACCGAGGTAATTGCGGCGTATCGCAGAGGAAGGCGTCAACGCGGGGAGGACACGGGAGCCGGCGATATTCTAACCGCGATTCAATCGGATTATATGTTCCGCATGCCCGTGCTCCGGCTTGTAGACGCGCAGTGCCGGAACGGACAGCCTGCTTTTAACTACCTTTTTACATGGAAATCGCCTTTGATGAAGGGAAAATTCGGCTCCTGCCATACTTTGGAAATCGGTTTTGTTTTCGGCAATTACGATGAGAGATTTCACGGCGCCGATCCGGATGCCGATCTGCTCTCGAAAAAAATGCAGGATGCCTGGACAGCGTTTGCCCGCTCCGGAAATCCCGCCTGCAAAAGTCTCGGTGCCTGGGAGCCCTATGGCGATCGAAGAAATGTAATGGTGTTGGATAAAGAGTGCCGGATTGAAATCGCTCCCTATGAACAGGAGCGTCTCGCCTGGAACAGATTTGAGATGCCGGTCACGAAACCGATATAATGGGAATAATGAACAATTCCTGCGCCTTTTTTCATTGAAAATTTAA
>DKBB01000334.1:0-4258 GCA_002451015.1 Acidobacteria bacterium UBA6911 | reverse complement strand
TATCAGGAAAATGACCTGTCCCATAATAATGGATAGAAGGATATTTGCCTGGTTGTCCTGAGGCCAGATACGTCCAAGTCCGCTTTCTTTGCCACGAGTGGAATCTGGGGCCTGGGTTTCAGTGATCTCAGCAGGAACAGGCGCAGGTGAAGATCCTTCCATGAGATCCTTTTCAGTTGCAGCGCCGGTACCGGCTAAAGCTGCTCCTTCGGCACCATCTGTATCGTCGGTTTCTGAAAACAGCGTGGCGTCAATAACCGCTGTGTCGCAGTTGCATTTCTGTTCTTTTAAAGAGCCATCCGTATCGGGGGAGAGATTCTCGGTTGCAGCAAATGTTTTAGGTTTCCACGTTAAAAGCAGTCGTGGCGGGTCGGATTCGGTTCTGATATTCGGTTGAGCCTCTTCTTTTAAATCAAACACGAGGCGAGCTACATCCGGGCGATTTTGAGACAGGCGGATGCTGTGGATTATATCCCCCTCAATAGAATATTCAATATTATTCAGCTCGGGAGATACAAGGGTATCTCTGAGATCAATGTACCAACGAGTAGGACCGGACAACTGATGGAAATCGTAGTGTTTCACCGTATCGCAGTTTATGTAAACAGTTATCGAATCATCCTCGTAGGACACATCAATGCCCTTCAGTTGCGAAGGAGCCGCTAAAAGGTTGAATGACGGGTATATCAAAAATGCAATGATTAAAAGACTATTCCGTAAAAGAGATCTCATTCGTGTATGGAGTGTTTTAAACCTTGATATAGTCATAGCTATCAGCCCTTATATTGAACCTTGCCAACCATATCGATCAAATCGGCATTCAACTTTAGCCCAAATGCGACAATTTAAGTCTTACGCTATTGCATCAGGTTCCTGAGTTGACTTAAATCCAAGTACTTATAAGTGCACGATTAATATCAGTGCGGGTAAAAACCGAATTGAAATATGTCATTGCCGCTTCGATGACCTGGGTGTGGATGGATACAATTACTAGCCCACTCATTAGAAGGGTAGAAGAGGGTGGCGGCTGCCCTGCGTTGTGGCGCGTTCCGAAACGGACCGGCCCGGGATGGAGCCGCATGAAGTTTGCTGCCGGAACTTTCATCACGAAATCCCGTTCATGTCCCTGGATCCATAACAACGGTCCATTTTGAAAAGCGCCTTTATACCAAAAAAAAGGCACAGAGATGATCTTTCAACTCTGCACCTTTTCTACTTAATCTTTCAAAGAGCGAACACAGAGCTCGCCCCTGCGCGATTACGGGTTATTTCTCGTCAAGGATGATTCTGGCATCCACCGCCACGGCACCGTTCTTGTACGCGAAAAGCGGATTGATGTCCATTTCTTTTATTTCGGGATTTTCCTCGATGAAGGCGGACAGTTTGATCAGCATATCTTCGAGGTATTCGATATCGACCGGCGGCTGCCCCCTGTATCCTTCAAGCAGGCGGTAGCCCTTGATCTGCCGGATCATTTCCTTGGCGTCCTGCCTTGTCAAAGGCGTAATCCGGAAGGCTACATCCTTCAGGATTTCCACCGATGTCCCGCCGAGACCGAACATCAGCATCGGCCCGAACTGCGGATCCCGCGTCATGCCAATGACCAGTTCCAGTCCGGGTACCGCCATTTTCTGAATGGAAACGCCGTCAATCTGTGCTTTGGCCGCTTTTTTCCTGACAGCTGCCATGATTTCGTCATAAGCTTTTCCCACATCCGCCTTGTTCTGGAGTTTCAGCTTGACGCCCCCGATGTCGCTCTTGTGTGTGATCTGGGGCGAAACGATTTTCATGACTACGGGATATCCCATTTTTTCAGCGGCAGTGACGGCCTCTTTTTTGGATGGGGCCAGAACCGGCAGGGTCACCTTGATGCCGGCACTCTTCAACACTTTTTTGCACTGGATTTCATCAAGGACGGGCGTTTGGCTCTTTTTCAGAACACCCTGGAAAAGTTTCCTGGATTTGGATCCGGAGGCCGGCAGCGGGATTTTCTTGTCCGCGGCTTTCCCAAGGGTGTTTCTCAGTCGGAATTTTGCGAGATGGGAGAGGGCCGTGAATGTCCGCTGTTCGGACATGAATACGGGAATGCCGTTGGCGAAAAAGAAGTCACGGATTTTTCTTCTTTCCTCTTCGAGATAGATCGACTCGGCGCCCGTCATGTCGTCCGGCAGGATAATGATGATGGGTTTCTTGTACTTCTTCAATACCTTGACCGGAACTTCCAGCAGTTCCCGCTGATCTTTTTCCGAGGGCGCTGTGGAGCCGCTGAATATCTTGCTCATCTTGACCGAGAACAGTATCCGTCTCACGACGACGACGTCCACGTTCTTGTCGGCCGACATGGTAGCGAGCAGGTCATACAGGAGCTCCTTCGGCGGATGGGGATTGCCGACATCGACCGGGTTTCTGAAGGATAATCCGACTCCGGGGAGAAGTTCGGCCAGTTTCTTCTCTGTCTGTTTTGCGAAGGACGGCATCTCCATGCCGGCGTTGTCACAGGCGTCAGCGCCCAATACGGTACCGGCTCCCCCTCCGCTGATGTACCCGACTCTCAGGCCGCATCCCTTCGGCAGGTGGTTGAAAGCAACGGTGGCGTCGGTCATTTCATCGAGATTGGATACCTGAACGGCCCCGGTCTGTCGGAAGAACGCGTCCCAGGTCGCGCCGGTTCCGGCAAGAGAACCGGTATGGGACGATGAAGCGGAAGCGCCCATCTGCGTCAGGCCGACCTTCCAGATGATATGGGGTTTTTTGCCGGCGTTTCTGCGGGCGATATCGAAGAAGCGGCGGCCGTCACGGACGCCTTCAAGGTACTGGGTGATTATCTTCGTATCCTTGTCGTCCATTAAAAAGTCTATAAGATCCGCTTCGTTGACATCGATGGCATTGCCGTAGCTGGCGAATTTCGAATACCGGATTCCTTCTCCCTGGGCGCGGGCGATGATGCATTCCGATAGCTGCCCGCTCTGGGCGATCAAGGCGACCGGACCCGATTCCTTGGCAAATTCTCCTCCCGTGACCACGGTTATTCCGCCGCTGGGGCAGTAGGGACCGAAGCAGTTGGGGCCGATCAGCCGCAGTTTTCCTTCGATAGTCTTAATTACTTCCTTTTCCAATTCGCGGCCCTGCGCCCCTGTTTCGCTAAATCCTGCCGTGAATGCAACGACGGCTTTGATGTTCTTGGCCATGCATTGATTCAGGGTGTCCAGGATAAACCGCGCGGGGATGGTGATGAATGCCAGATCGATGTTGTCCTTAATTTCATCAAGGCTTCGGTAAATTTTAAGTCCCAGGGTTTTCTCGCCTTTATGATTGATGGCATATATTTTCCCTTTGTACCCGAAATCAAGCTGAGCCTGAATAAAACGGGTTCCATAGGAATAGATACTCTCGGAGGCGCCGAAAACAGCAATGGTTTTTGGTTGGAAAAAAAGATTGAGAACTTTATCTGACATAGTTTTCCTCAAAAATTAAGGTGGGCTTTTAGATTCAGGTCCCCGGTTTTTGTCACCCGCCTTTTTTATTGATTTCGTTATTTTAATCAAAATTTTTAACTGATTTTGGCGGAATTCCAATCAGTAAAAACTCAGCTATCAAGGATTTGTCTTGACAGCTTGCGGTCGTTTATCTCCATGCATTTGAGATCCGGGACAGTATAGCCGATAGCCGTTTTGCCTGCAAGAGAAGCCGGAACGATAGACATTTCTTGGGGTGCTTGAACGCGTGGGCACTGACGGAATTCTCCTGATTCCCGTTCCCGTTGTTAAACCTAACGATCCAATGGATTGTCTCCGTACAAAAGGCAAATTATCGTCTGGACAATGGATCCTTTTACGACAGAACTGGGTGTTTTCGGCGGTGTTCCGGCTAACGGGCTCGATTTTGGCGGCGCCTATAACGCTGAAGCGATGATCGACCACTCCTCCATGTTCGACTATTATGAAGGGGGCGGATTGGACGCGGCCTTTGTCGGTCTTGCGCAGGTCGACTGCAAAGGAAATGTCAACGTCAGCCGCTTCGGGAATAAAGTGGCGGGACCGGGAGGATTCATTAATATAACCCAGAATTCCAAAAAGGTCGTCTTTTGCGGAATGTTTACCACCGATTCCGAGGAGCAGGCGGCAAACATTCCGCAAAAGACGACCTTTTTGGAATTCTGGGTTATATTAATGAATCCTCCCGGTCCCGCCACTTTATTCCCGAAGCGGCTGACGTTGACATTTCCTTTGCAGTCGACCTGCGCAAGACCGACAAAGGC
>DKBB01000265.1 GCA_002451015.1 Acidobacteria bacterium UBA6911 | reverse complement strand
CCCGCGGATTTCAACGTTCGGCGGCGGCTTTATCTTTTAAAATTCAACGGCATTATTTCAATAAACACCATGCTCCATAACCGCTTCCGTTATGGCGTGCAGGTTGGCCGCGTCGCACTTGTCGACGCTGGCGCCGCCGGTCAGGATGAAACCGCCGCCTTCACCGCAGACTTCAATCAATTTGCGGCAATAATCTTTGACGGCCTGGGGCGTACCCGTGCACAACAAGGATGCAGGTACGTTGCCGGCGATGCAGGCGTTGTCTCCGAGTATTTTCTTCGCCTCGAACATGTCCGTCTGATCGAAGTGCCAGACGACTTTCCCTCTGGGCAGGTCCTTGATAATGTCCAGGCGGTTGTTGTATCTGCCCTCCGCGAACAACAGCGGCACGACGCCCTCTTCAATCAGCCCCAGAATGACTCTCCTGAAGGTGGGCCAGTAGAATTTTTCAAACTGCTTGCGGGACATGAAAGTATCGTCTCCTTTGTGCAGGGCGAAGAAGACTACTGGCGTGCCCGACATTTTGACCCCATCCAGACCGCAGTCGATATTCATCTGCGTGACCTTTTCGATCGCCGCCAGGAGCTTTTCGGGTTGACGGTACATATCCATGATTATGCCTTTGGTTCCCCTGAGGGTATCCGCCAGGATGTCGAAAGGAGCGTGCGACTGGCCTCCGAAGAGCGACGGATATCCGGCCGCGGTAACCTCCTTGCTGAACTTCATAAGCGGACCCATCCACCTGGCGGTTTCTTCCCCGTGATCGACGATCGCCTGGAAAGCGGCACGTACCTGGGGCATGACGGCAGGCATCAGAAACTTGTTCGCCATGCCGAGTATGAAGGGTGTCGGAGGGAAATGCTCGAAAGGAGCCAGCGCCCCGATGCTTCGGGGAATATAGCGCCGGAGACAGAAATCGGTCAGGTCTTCGAGGAACAGGTCGTAGTCGTCCGCCTTCATATACTCCCCCTCAACAAACTGCAGCATCGTGGCATGATCGGGCAGTCCGTGTCCCGGCCATTTTACGGTCCGGGTATCCGCGATCTCCGATGCTTTGGCTGAGGGCACCATCATCGGTCCGGCGAATGTGTCGGACTCGAATTCTTTCATGAATTTCCTGAACGCCTGACAAAGCTTTTCGTTGTCGTGCATGGCTTCTTTCAGTGTCATACCGGCATGATATATCGGGAAATTACCCGCAGGCAGGATAAACGGCACCCGGTCGGGCTGTTCTAGCCGGAAAACCTTAATAAACCGGGTAATCCTTTCCTGGTAGGACTTTTTTGCTTCGGTATCCTTGAATTCTATTCCCGGTGCGGCCAGCCATTGCTTGAATCTTTCTTCCTGTTTCTGTTCCGGTGTTTGTTTTTCATCCATTTTGACGATGACTCCTGTATCTCTGAATACTGCTGTTGCGCGTTATATACGTTGCAACGTTTACGTTCGACTTGCAACGGCATTAAGGTGTCCGATATTTCCTTGATTCATCCCCTCGACCGATTATAGGATAACCTCGCCTTAAGCTGTCGGCGGCGTAAGTACAATAATTCTCACCGCTTTGTATCTCCTCATACTGCGGCACAGGGACGCGGCCTGTTGTACTTCCACCGGTGACAGCCGGAAAGCGGAAACCATGCTATTATCGTTTCTTCAATATCCTGCACTGAACGGATCTCTGATTGTAACCTAAAAATGTTCCAACGGAGGCTTTATGTTGAGGATAAAGATTGTTGCAGCGGCCTTGATTTGTGCTTCGATGTTGACGGGCTATGGTTCGGCATACGCCGCAGATCCATGCGATCGTGCCTGTTTGGAAGGCTATATCGATATAGTGCTGGATGCCATGACCGCGCACGATCCGGGGCAACTCATGCTCGCTAAAGGCGTCCGCTATACGGAAAACGGCGTGGAACTGATCCTGGGGGACGGATTATGGCGAACTGCAAGTGCCAGAGGGAATTACAGTTTATACGTTTGCGATCCTGAAGCCGGTCAGGTCGGATTCTACGGGACTCTCATAGAGCTGGGAAACATGGATTACATCGCGCTCAGGGTGAAGGTTTACGAGGCGCTGATAGAAGAAATTGAAGTGATTGTCGTACGCCCCGGCGGAGCCATGTCCGGTCCGGACGGACAGCCTGCCCCATCGGTCGGCCAGATTGTGGATCAGCAAAAACCGCGACGGCAGTTCCTGGAAACAGTTCCCAAAGACGAACGGATGAACCGGGAGGACCTGGTCAAGGTTGCCAACTGGTATTTTACCGGACTGGCTAACCAGACAGGCAAGTTTACCGCTCCCTTTGCCGATACCTGCGAGCGATTGGAGAATGGAACGCAATCGACAAACCTGAAGCCGGATCCATATACCCGATCGGGCACTCTGGACATCCTCTCGATGGGATGCAAGGAACAACAGAAAACCGGCTGGTTTGCATTCGTTACCGAGATCCGGAATCGCCGCTTCCCTGTGGTGGATATCGAGCGCGGCCTGGTTCTCGCTTTCGGTTTTTTTGATCATGATGCGGCAGTCCGAAGTTACCCGCTTGCGGACGGTACGATGACTCCAAATATTTTGACGTATCCGCAGACCATCGAAATATCGGAATTGTTTCAGATCAGAAAAGGGAAAATTGACCAGATTGAGGCCGTGATCAATTCCGTGCCTTATAGAATGGACTCGGAAGTTTGGGACGAATAAGCGGTCGGCAGTCAGTAGCCAGTAATCGTTAGGGCGTTGTAAATAAATAGGTTCCGGTTTATCCGGAGTGAAATCGAGTGGTGGAGCCTTCTGAAAAGAATTTTTTCGTCGGTATTTCTTGGAGGATCGTGTAACGAGATAGTGCCACCAGGCGTAGAAGATAATGCAGACATTTGCGTTCCGCACATGCGCAAAACGATAGCCGCCCGCGAAAAATGCTGGGGAAGTGTTTTGTGATGATTGGGGACTTATTGTAGAATGTCTGGAACCAATGGAGGTGTCGTTCATGGCTGGAGAAAAAAAGACCGTGCCTGAGAAGGCAGACAAGAAAAAATTTTCACGGCGTGATTTTGTTGTCGGTGGCGGAACCGCTCTTGCGGGTGGAGCCCTGGCTGCTGTTTCACCCAGGGCGGCGGAAGCCGCCAAAAAACAGGACAGTTATGCGCTAGCGACGCATTACCTTGTGTATGACAGCAAACACTGCGCCGGATGCTACGGTTGCATGACTGCGTGTTCGCTTGTACACGAAGGTGAAATCAACTTTTCCCTTGCCCGGATCCAGATGCACCGGGCCGTTCTGGACGAATATCCTTTCGATATTTCAATCAATGTATGCCGGCAGTGCCCCACACCCCTGTGTGTGGAAAATTGCCCGACGGGCGCAGCCCACATAAGCGCAGAAAACGGCAACATCAGAATGATCGACAAGGAGGTGTGCATCGGGTGCAAGACCTGCATGAAATCCTGCCCCTTCATCCCGCATCGTCCTATATGGAATCATATAACGCAAAAAGCCACCAAATGCGACTTGTGCGTGGACACGCCCTTCTTCAACAGGCAGGGCGGCCCCGGCGCCAGCCAGGCCTGTGTCGAGGCGTGCCCCTCAGACGCTCTGAAGGTTGTGACCGAGCTTCCGAACCAGACCGATATCAGCGGATATGACCTCGACCTTCAGCCGCCGCGTAAACCCATGCCGAAATTCCCTTTTTCGAAGGGTGATGCTAAAAAACCGGCACCGAAAAAAATATAGGGAAGGAGGATACTTATGGCAACGTCAGGATTTGGTGGAAAGATTTTGTTGGTGGATTTGACAAAAAAAGAAATTATCCGGTTGGATACGGATGAATACGCGATGTATGGAGGCGGGCACGGTACCTCCACGGCCCTTTTCTGGGACTTTGTCGTTAAAAAGAATCCGGATTGGAATATGCAGGACGCTTTCGATCCCAGGAATATGGTTTCCTTGATGACCGGAGCCGTAGTCGGAACGGGAATCCCTTTCGGCGCAAGGACAAGCGTGTCGGGGATGTCCCCGCAGTGTTACCCCATCCAGTGGTGGTGTCACAGCAACTTCGGCGGTACGTTCGGCACCATGCTGAAACTGGCCGGCTGGGACGGAGTGGCCGCAATCGGTAAAGCCGATTCCCCCGTTTATATCAATATTGTCGATGACAAGGTCACGCTGGAAGACGCCAAAGACTTATGGGGTCTGACGACTTGGAAATGCCAGGAAGAGATCTGGAAACGATCCGGTATCCGCTATGGCCAGGAATGGGTGGAACTGGACGGCAGCTATACCATCCAGAGACCCGCAATCGTGACCATGGGGGCGGCCGGTGAAAACCTGACGCGTGTTGCTTCTCTCGTTCATGGCGGCGGCAGCGGCGCCGGCCAGGGAGGATTCGGCGGCGTGTTCGGCTCCAAGAACCTGAAGGCTGTAGCCGTCGTGGGTTCCAGGAGTCTGAAGATAGCCGACCCCAAAGCGCTGGTGGATGCCAAGGAAAAATATTTCCGCGGCGGCGGTGGCGGCTTTGGCGGTTTCGGCGGCGGTGGCGGAGATGTTTCCTCGTGCTGCGCGGGTTGCGGCATGGGCAGCAGGAAGTGCCACAACCGGAACCGGGTTTTCGGCCAGGATTCGGACGACTGTGCCGAATCGACACTCTTCAGCCAAACCCCCTCGAATTTAGGGAACCAGAACCAGATTCCCCCGGATGCCAACAGGAGAGGAATGGATCTGTGCCAGGAGTATGGTATCAACGGCATGGAATGCTGCTTCCAGGGACCCATGTCATTCAAAACGGACCATAACCCGGATTTCCCGATTCAGCCCGAAGTTCCCGCCTACACAGCCCTCGGCTGGTATATGAAAAAAATGTACGACATGGGCGTCATAGGTCCGGGAACCGAGTACGATATGGCCCCGCTGAACATGAAGCAGTTCAACACGAACGAGTTCATGGAAATCTACGCCAAAGCAGTGGCACATCGTCACGGTATCGGCGATCTGCTGGCGGAAGGGACGGCACGCTTTGCCGAAAAGCTGGGCCGGACAGGAGACTTTAAAACCCTGGCCCGGTTGACGATGTGGGGCTATCAGGACCACTGGTCCATGCCCGGAGTGGAATGGGCCTACGGTAATTTGTTCGATTCCAGGGACATCAACAGCCACGATATTTCCTGGGGAAGAGGGGATGCCGCAGAGGTTGTAAATAATTATGCAGCCGGGACTTTAAAGAACGAACCGCTATGGTTCGATTA
>DKBB01000234.1 GCA_002451015.1 Acidobacteria bacterium UBA6911 | reverse complement strand
AGGGCGCTTTTAAAAGGTCAGGACTTTCCAGCCGGTTTTGAGGTAGTCAGTCAAGGGCATGCCCATTCCGCGTACCGGTATGCCTAGGGCCTTGAGCTCCTCCACTAGGTCGTAATTCATGGCGCAGGCGATACAGGCTTCCACGATGACTCCGTCTTTCTGCATGGCTTTGATTTTGGTTTGCAGGCTTTTGTCGCCTATGAGAAGGCGCTGGGAAGGGCCCCATACGATAAGGGTGACTTCGTCGAACCAACCGACTTTTTTGGCCGTATGCGTATACATGAACGCGACATTGTGGGCCACATCAGGATCAGCGCTTGTCCATAGCACCGCCAGCTTGCCGGAAGGCGCCGTCTCTTCCTGGGTGAATCCTCTTTGCAGGAAGACGCAGGTGAAAGCGATCAGTACGAGTAGCGCCGGATAGATCCTCTTTCTGGATTTCATAGGTTTCTCCTTAAGGGAAAATTGACTCGGGTTTCAACCGGGGGGGATCTTTGACATGGGAAACCACACGGTGTTTTTAATTTGCCGGCAGGAATTGAACGGTCCAGGCCTGGTTTCCCCAGGAAATCGTCAGAAGCGCTCCTTCACCTTCGGGTTGAAAGACGTAACGAAGCATTTCTGTGTTCGGGGCTTTTATTTCCTTAAGAGAAGTCCGTGCCACTTCTTTATCAGCAATCTCACCGCTGTAGTTCCAGAAAAGCGGGTATGGCTGTTCGGCCCTCTCCGGCGGTGCATTTTGAATAATGCTGCCCAGCGGCCGTCCGAGGTCGCTGTTGAGGACCAGTGCATAGTCGCCGCCCTCGGGGCAGTACATGTACACAGAGTATTTGCCGGCGGGCACTTTCGTTCCGCCGATCGCCAGGTCTGTTTCCGTCTCAAGTGTTGTAATGGCACCGGCGCCGGCCCGCCAGATGCGGTCGGCCGGAAGCTGTTTCATAAGTTCCGCCAGGGACCTCCCCTTCAGCGCAGGGCTGCCGTACTCGATCCTTACCGGTTTCCCCTCGATTGTCGCCGTTGCCGTGTCCCTTGCTTCCTGGCCCGATAAGGCGGCTGCGGATGCAAGGATCATCATGCAGGCTAAGAAACGTGCAATCATCGGCGGTCTCCTTTCATCAATCCGGTATTTGTTGTCTCACTGTTTCCGGGGTGATTGTTGCCTCAGGGTTCGATAATCGAAAGCATCATAGTAAGATTATAGCTGCTATTTAACAAAACAGGATGCATTCTTTTTCTGAAAACAATGGAGTGCACACATAATGCCTGGATAGATGGCTCCATCGGAGTCCGGGCAGGAGTTCTATTAAAATAAACGGTATTCATTCATAATAATGGAAACGGGGTAAGAGGAGAAGGTCCCGGCAAGGCAACGGGATTTAAGATCGACCCCCACGGTAGCGGAGGAGCGGATCTATTATGGCAGGTGTCAATCTTCCACCGAGCACGGGTCTCGAAGGCCTGGATAAAATTCTCAAGGGACTGCGGCTTGGCGACAACATAGTGCTGCAGGTGGATTCCATCGACGACTACGTCCCTTTCGTGAAGCCGTATTGCGAACGGGCGCGGCGGGAAGGCAGGAAGATCATCTATTTTCGCTTTGCCCATCACGAGGAGCTGTTGGGAGAAGACTGCGGCGCCGAGATAATCCGGCTCGACCCCCAGGTAGGGTTCGAGTCCTTCGCCGCGAAAATTCACCAGAAAATCGGGGAAGCCGGCCGGGGGGCTTATTACGTTTTCGATTGTCTATCCGATCTTGCCGCGGACTGGTACAGCGACCTGATGCTGGGCAACTTTTTCATGGTCACCTGCCCCTACCTCTATGAACTGGACACCATCACCTATTTCGCGCTGCTGCGGCACCGTCACTGGGCCGAAACGGTCGCCTCGATCCGTGACACGACCCAGCTGCTGATCGACGTTCACCGCCACCGCGGAAACCTTTACGTCCACCCGTTAAAGGTCTGGAAACGGGATTCGCCGACCATGTACTTTCCGCACGTATGGGCGGGCGATGAATTCCGGACGGTGACCGAAAGCGCCACAATCGCGGATCTTTTCGCCTCCACCTCGCGGCCCGAGGTGGGTTCCGCCGCACGGGTCATCGACATGTGGAACCGCGTGTTCTTTCAGGCACAGGATGCGCTGGCACGGCAGGCGCGCGGAGAAGCCCTGTTCCTGGAAACCGACGAGCTCTTCGAGCGTTTACTGCGGATGATGGTGACGCGCGATGTGCGCCTCCTGAAGCTTGCCAAGAGGTACCTGAAGTTGCCGGACCTTCTCGATATCCGGAAGAGAATGCTCGGCACGGGATTGATCGGCGGCAAATCAGTCGGGATGATCCTGGCCCGCGCGATCCTCAACGATCGCGACGACAAGTGGAAAAACCTCCTGGAGACACACGACTCCTTCTACATAGGGTGCGATGTGTTTTACACCTACCTGGTGCGCAATAACTGCTGGCGTCTGCGCCAGCAGCAGAGGGATCCGGAAAAATACCTGGAAGACGCCACGGAAGCCCGGGAGCGGATTCTTTCCGGATCCTTCCCCAGCTTTATCCGGAGCCAGTTCGTCGAGATGCTCGAGTACTTCGGGCAGGCGCCTATCGTGGTGCGTTCCAGCAGCCTTCTGGAGGACGCGTTCGGCAACGCCTTCGCCGGGAAATACGAGAGCGTGTTTTGCGTCAACCAGGGGACACCCGAAGAGCGCCTGGAGGCGTTCGAAAATGCCGTTCGGAGAGTTTTCGCCAGCACGATGGGAGAAGAAGCGCTGCATTACCGGGCCCGGCGCGGCCTCCTGCAGCAGGACGAGCAGATNNGAGCAGATGGCGCTGTTGGTCCAGCGGGTGTCGGGCGCCATGTACGACGAGCTTTTCTTCCCTCAGGCTGCCGGCGTCGGGCTGTCTTTCAATCCCTACGCCTGGAGCGAACAGATTGATCCGGCCGCCGGGCTGCTGCGGATTGTCTTCGGGCTCGGCACCCGGGCCGTCAATTCGTTCGAGGGAGACTACACACGGGTTGCGGCGCTCAACGCTCCGACACACCGGCCTGAAGGGACTCTGCACGAGCAGAGGGAATATTCCCAGAAGCACGTCGATGTGTTGGATCTCAGATCGAACCGGCTTGATTCCCGATGGTTCGAGGAAGTGGTGGACGAAAAGCCCCGCTTCCCTCTGGAAGTATTCGCGTCCCGCGACGAGAAATTGATCCAGCGGGCAAGGGAAATGGGCCAGTCGAATATATTTCCATGGAGGCTGACGTTCGATACGCTTCTGACCGAAACTTCCTTCATCGACGAGATGCGGGAT
>DKBB01000176.1 GCA_002451015.1 Acidobacteria bacterium UBA6911 | reverse complement strand
ATACAGCATTTTCTCAAAATGAGGAACGAGCCATTTCTCATCGACCGAGTACCGGTGGAATCCACCCCCAATCTGGTCGTACATGCCGCCACACGCCATATGCAAGAGTGTATTTTCTATTATCTCGATCAACTGTTCTTTCCGGTTCCGCGAATGGGATCGCATAAGGAAGCTTAAAGCCATGGAAGGCGGAAACTTCGGAGCGGATCCGAATCCCCCGTAACGGGCGTCATAATTTGAGATAATTTCCGAAGAGGCATCGTCCAGAATTTTCGGATCCAGTGCATCCTGCCTGTCGGGAAGTCGGTTCAAATTCTGCAATTCCCCCACAATGGAATTTGCATTCTCGTTGAGAACCTGCTTTTTTTCCTGATAGGCTTTAACCACGCTCTGAATGACCTGAGGGAACGACGGTTTCCCTAAACCACTGACGGGTGGGAAATATGTCCCGCAAAAGAACGGCTCCTGGCCGGGGGTGAGGAAAACCGTCATCGGCCAACCGCCGCTGCCGGTCACCATCTGGACAACCGCCATATATATCGTATCCAGGTCCGGCCGCTCTTCCCTGTCCACCTTAATATTGATGAAGTGCTCGTTCATCAGTTTTGCGATGTCTTCGTTTTCGAACGATTCCCGCTCCATGACATGACACCAGTGGCAGGCGGAATACCCGATACTAAGAAGAATCGGCTTGTCCTCTGCCTGGGCCCTGGAAAGGGCTTCTTCTCCCCACGGATACCACTCTACGGGATTGTGCGCATGCTGCAGCAGATATGGGCTGGTTTCATTCACCAAAGCATTCGTGTATTTATAATCTTCCATACTATCAAGGTAAGATCCGGGCTGGGGCAGGTCAAAGGAGTAATTGAAGATTACAGGTTGTCAGCTGGTTTGACGTTGTAACTGAAGGTCGAAGGGCCGACTGGGCTTATCCGGGGGGAAAGCGCGGGGAAAAGACTTAAAGATTTTCTCCAGGCCTTTTCTTGCAATCGGTCCACTTGGCCCATCAGATTTCCGGCTCCAGCGGCAGACCCGTTGCCAATCTGTAATCTTCAGTCTCTGACGTATTTCGCCTCTATTTTGCTCTGGATTCCTCCGCGGGGGGTAAACTCTCCCCGAACGCGCATGGAAACCGGTTTGCAGGCAGCAACCATATCCTGAAGAATTCTGTTCACCGCATTTTCGTAGAAAATTCCCACGTTCCTGTAGGCGTTGATATATTCCTTAACCGATTTCAGCTCAAGGCACCAGCGATCCGGCACGTAGTTCACGTAAAGGGTGCCGAAATCAGGAAGGCCCGTTTTGGGGCAGATCGCCGTATATTCGGGAATAACAATTTCGATTTCGTAATCGGGGAACTGGTTCTCCCAGCACTCGATACCGGGAAGGGGCGCCTGGATACCAGATGTTGCATGTTCTTCGGTATAGTTTCTCATTGTTACAAAATAGCATGAATTAAAGCCTTATTCGAGGATCTCTCAAGGGATATTCCAGGCTTCCCCGGAATCAGGGGGAGACCGTTCACAGAACCGACGGCCTGGAGAAATAAGGGATGGCTTACGATGTTCACGTCAGGATAAATAATACGGGTAGTGTAACCCAGGAAAGGATAAATACTCCCAGCGCCTGCACTGTAGTAAGGGAATTCAACTGCTTGACAGCCCACACAGTATAAACCGCAAGCAGAATCGAACGTACCAACATTCCTATGGAGATTTCAACCATGCCGATCAGAAGAAAGTGAGGAACAATCCATTGAACCGGAGCTGTTATCAAAAACAGCAATCCCCACAGAGGCAACAGGGAAGAAATATGATGCCTGTATTCCCGGCCGGAGATTACAAGTCCGGGACCTTCACCGGGAATTGAGTTGGTCAGCAGTATCAGTCCGGGTACAAATACAAATAAAAGAAAGAAAAGAGTCTGTAGGAGATTCAGATGTAAAAGGGAATAAATCCATCCGGATGTCGCCGCGGAGATTTCCGGCAATCCGGCGTATACATGGTTCTTCACCAGGCCGTAGGCGAGGAAACCCGCGCAGAAACAGGCTATGCCGCCAAAGACCATTTGACGTTCGGCTTGCTCCTGAAGAGCCCGTGCATGAAAGACAAGCACACCCGAAAGATTGAAAAGAAATTTCATGGGCTAAGCTTGTATCCTGCTCTATGAATCGTCAAGACATGTTTGGGATTTCTACAGTCCTTGTTCGGCGTTGCCCAGACATACCGATCGCCTCCAGATGGGAAGTACTTCGACATCCGGGCATACGTTCTATGCGGGATTCAGGGAGATTGGGGCTAACGACTTGCTTGCACGTTGTCTGGAGCGGGCGGGCTGTTCATTTTAAGCAGGGCAATATTGTTCGCGCCGGACCTCCGTGCGATATCCAGAAGCACAAAGATATCCCCGTAAGGAAGAGAGGAATCCCCTCGGATGAATACATCCTTTACGGCGCTGCGGCTGAACATTTCCGTAAGAGTGGCTTCCAGTTTTTCCAGCGTGATGGGCTGCTTGTTGAGCTTGACCTTCCGTTCCAGGTCCATTTCGACGATGAGAGAATCGGTTTTCGGTTTTATCTGTTGATCCGCGGAAGGCGGTTGGGGCACCCGAACAGGATGGTCGTGACGCTGCATGGGAGCCGTTGTCATGAAAATGATTAAAAGAACAAGCAGGATGTCAATATATGGAGTTATATTGATCTCCGATTGGTATCCTTTTTTTCCCACGCTCATCGACATTAAAAGTCACTCCCGGAATCAAGCAAAGAATCGATTCCTTTACGGCCCTTCGCCGCGATCGCATCCGGTTTAATAAATACTGAACGCTACTTCTATATCGACCAATACGTCGACAGGTTTACCTTTATACATGCCTGGCTGGAAGCGCCATTTGGATGCAATGGTCCGGATGGCCGACTCGTCCAGGCCGTACCCCAGTCCCCTTATTACCTTGAAGCTGTCTACCGAACCGTCTTTCCGTACAATCGCCTGAAGAACTACAATTCCCTCGGCGCGCATTTTTCGGGCCTCTTCGGTGTAGGGTGGAAGGGGCTGGCGCAATACCACCGGCTCCTTGACTCCGCTCCCAAGAACGTAGGGACCGATGCCGCTGCCGATGCCTCCACCCGAACCGCCACCCATACCGCCGCCGCTGCCGGGTCCTACACCGGCTCCCGTCCCGGAACCCACACCGGACCCCCTGCCGGTTCCTATTCCTCCGCCGGATCCGGGACCGGCTGACGTTGAATTGTTCGGCGGAGCAAAAACATCCCCGATGGGAAGAGATAAATCCTGAGGAATGTCAATCGGCATCTCCACCCGCACCTGGGCAAGGAGATCTTCCGCAGGAACCAGCGGTTGGGGATTTTCAGGATCGGGTGCGATCATCTGAGAGGGAGTTGGTTCCGGCATTCGTCCTGAAGCAGGCTGTGCAAGTTCTTTCCTTCCTCCTCCGCCACCACCGCCCCCTTCCCGGCCGTCTCCTTCATAGGGAATGTAGATGGGGCTGTTGATAAAAACCACATTATCTTCCTGCTCAGGAGGTTGCCGGAGCTGGGCCGTGATCAGGATTACAAGGGGTACAGCAAGTACATGGCCCAATAGTATCAGGAAAAATAATTCCATCTTCCGTGAACGTCCCCTGGCTTGTTCTGCAACCACTCCGTCAGGATCCGTAAAAACGGAAGGGATAAATAAGGGATTCCTGGCCCCGGTAAAAAGATCCTTGAAAAACTCTTTCCAGCTGAAAGGCGCTTCAGGTTCTTCTTCAATATAGTGGAATAATGAAGGCTTTGCGCGCGGACGCTTCCATGCGTCCCTGGCTGTCCGGATCGGATGGCGCAGAAATTCCCAGTCCATGCCCTTCCAGATACTTTCTTCAGGCTCGTCTTTTATATAATTAAAAAGTGAGGCTTGAGTACGGGGTCCAGAAAAGCGGCGCATCCAATCTTTGATCTTGTTACTACTTTCCGTCATATGTAAAAACTTTCCGCTTTACCCTTCAGTGATATTACCATCATCCAATTAGTTAGACGCGTTCCAATCTGCATCGTTTCAAAAAAAGGTTTCTAAACAGCGGTTCAATGATTGGCTGTTATAGATTTTTTCTCCAGGCCCCCCATTCGGAAAAAAGTTGTTCCATCCGACTAATCCAACAAATAAATGGTATCATCGGCATTATACTCCGTCTAGCCTGCATTTCTCACAAGGTTTCCCTACAGCACAGTGACGCCTTCAGGGGATATCGGACAGCCGTAGATACTTTCAATAAAAGAGGATGGAAGGGCTCTATTAAAAAATCCCTTTCGGTTTTCCATTTAAGTAAAAGCCAGACGACAGACGATTACGGCCGCAACCAGGCTGGCAACATCAGCCAGAAGCCCGGCCAATACCGCATGTCGGGCTTTGCGGATTCCAACCGCTCCGAAATAAACGGCTAAAACGTAAAATGTCGTTTCGGTGCTGCCGTAGGCGGAAGCAGCCAGACGACTGATGAATGAATCCGGCCCATGGGTTTGAATCAATTCGGTGGCCAAGCCCAGCGCCCCGCTACCGGACAACGGGCGCATGATAGCTACCGGGAGAATTTCAACCGGGAATCCTATTTTTTGAAGAGCCGGACCGATCCACTGCGCCAGCATATCGATTGCACCGGCTCCCCGCAGCATTCCGATGGCAACCAGAATCGCTACCAGGTAGGGAATGATGCGGATCGCCATCTGGAAACCTCCCTTGGCCCCTTCTACAAAAGATTCGTATACTTTCACGCCCTTGAAGGCGCCGTAGACCGGGACAGCCACCAGAAATAGCGGGATGGCCCAGATTGAAATGTTACTCAATACGTTCTGTATCATTGGGATTCCCCTTTCCGGCCGGCACGCTCAACGGAAAAGAGGGGAAGCTTCTGCAGGAGTTTCGCAGCGGTCACGCCCGTCACTACAGCGATAAAACCCGCGGTGAGGGTTGTTCCGATAATGGCGGTGGGATCCTTGGAGCCCGATGAGGCCATAATTCCGATCATAGTAGCCGGGATCAGCTGAAATCCGGCTGTATTGACGGCCAAAAAGGTACACATGGCGTTTGTGGCAATACCCGGGTTTTTATTGAGCGTCTCCAGATCCTCCATCGCCTTTAATCCCAGCGGTGTCGCGGCATTGCTCAAACCCAGCATGGTTGCAGCAATATTCATGGTCATGCTGCCCAATGCGGGATGTTCCTCCGGCACATCCGGGAACAACCTGCGCATTAAGGGAGCAATTGCCCTGGCAACCAATTTCATTAGTCCGGAATCCTCCGCTATCTTTACGATACCGAGCCAGAGCGCCATGATTCCGATCAGGCCGATGGCAATCACGACGGCATTGGCAGCCGAATCAATCGCGGATTTTGTTACGTTTTCAATTTTGCCGTTGATTCCTCCCACGACTACGGCAAGAATGATCATGGACAGCCAAATATAGTTCAGCATAAGTGGTCTCCGAGTTTTCAGGCCCAAGATTGGCAAGACAACAGAAAGATATCTTAACATTCCGTCATGGATATTCCGACCTTACATCCTCCAAGATTAAAAAAAGGCGATACGGTCGCTATAGTTGCGCCGGCAGGGCCGATTAAAGGAAGTGAAGGGTTAAAGACAGGAATCGCCTCCCTTGAAAAAATGGGCTTCAGGGTTCGGTACAGCGATCGCATTTTTCAGTCCAACCGATATCTGGCGGGAGATGACACCGCGCGAGCCGAAGAACTCCTGCGCACCCTGGAGGACGATTCCATAAAGGCGATTGTCGGTCTGCGCGGCGGCTACGGATGTTCCAGGCTGATTCCGAGACTGCTGAAAATGAATAAGCCGAACCGGCCCAAAATCTTTATGGGCTTCAGCGATCTGACCACTCTTCACCTGTTTCTGAACAGGCATTATGGCTGGGTCACACTGCACGGGCCCGTGGCGATGACTCTTGGAAGCGGCAATTCTCCCGTTGGAACGGGACCACACCTCATGTCCCTGCTGACGGATCCCGCATATCGACCGATTCTGAGTTTCTCTCAGCTTGAGACCTGGGAAGCAGGAAAAGCGGAAGGCGTATTGACCGGAGGCTGCCTTTCCATGATTACAGCCAGCATCGGCACTCCCTATGAGATCCAAACCGGGGGCAAAATCCTTTTCCTGGAGGACCTTGGGGAGCAACCCTACCGGCTCGACCGAATGATCACACAGCTTCAACTTTCAGGAAAACTTCAATCCCTCGCCGGAGTACTTCTCGGTACATTTCATGAATGTGATCCCACCGAAGGCGGATACTCGGCTCGAGATGTGTTGAAAGAAATGCTGCAGGAACTCCATGTGCCGATCCTGGCAAATTTTCCGGCGGGACACGGTCCTGAAAACTGGCCTTTTCCATTGGGTGTCCGGGTGCGAATGGACTCCGAAGCCCGATCGGTAGAATTCCTGGAGCCAACCGTCTCATAAAACATGCAGACCAGTTTATCATCAAACATTTCAATGACTTAAATAGACATTGCCCCGAAAATTCCCGGAAACAAACTGACTCCCTATGCGTATCTGGCTAGGAGCGGCAACGGAGCTTTTTGGATTGAATGCTCCATATCGCTATATCTAACAATGGTTTATATGGAAAGGGCTCAAACAGGCAATAAGAACCTTTACATGCGCGGTTTGAGTCTGATACATTGAAGCACCTGGCAGTTCCGCTCCTTTAGTCAGGTTTTCGGACCGCATCCTTTAGAAACGAGAGCGAGACATGAGCCTCTACGGGTCCATCAAGGAAGTTCAAAACAACATAGAAAAGCTCTATCTCAATCTGGAACAACGTTTTAATGAAAATAAACTCATCCGTGATCTCTGGAGCCAGATGGCCAAGAATGTCTCTCAGCAGGTCCACAGCCTGCACGACCTCCCAAAATCATTCTGGATCCGATTTAAGAAGGACCAGGTTGAACTGATCGAAAAAATCAAAACCGATATAAAACCGCAAAGCTTTGAAATTGAAGGAGATATTTCCCTCAGCGACTCTATTGATAAAGCAATTCAATCGGAAGAAGCCATTATCCTGAAAATTTATGTCCCATTGATCCGGAATCTGAGAAAGAACTGGACCGGGCAGGCTCTGAATTTCTACATCATGGTCAAGGCGCATATTGTCAGAATCAAAAGGGTTGCGGAAGCCTTTTCAGGTGATCCCATTGTAATGCGACATGCCGCCCTGCTGTTCCAGAAGTTTGAAAAGGAGATTCAGGAACCGGAAGTTGAAATAATCCAAAAGATAAAATCCGCCAGTAAAAGCAAGCCCGCCTCCCGGGGGAAGAAAACGGAAAAGCCGCGACCCAAGACACTGGCAAAATCCAAAACAAAGAAAAAACTGAAGGCAGAAGCGAAACTGAAGTCGAAGACAAAAACCAAGCCAAAACCCAAGATTCAAGCAAAACCCAAACCGAAGACAAAAACCAGGTCAAAGGCCACGGCAACGACAAAAACCAAGTCAAAAACCAAGCCAAAAACAAAGACAAGAGCAAAGGCAGAATTAAAATCCAAAAAACCTCAGAAGCAGAGCCAATCCCCCATAAGTCGTTCCAAGATACGCCGCAACCACCCAAAACCGCTGGTTGAAAAAGCTGAAATCCGTCGCCGGCGCGCCCGGAGGTAAATCCGGAGCTGCAAACCCGGATGTCTATATATCGGCACTGTTGATAGTTTTTCTCCGTTTCACCAAAGACTTACCTCCGAAGACACTTCTAAATACCGGTTAAAATACCCGTTCGGGTTCCGCGAAAGAAATTATGGCGGATATCCCTAGCCGATCTTATGGTATTTCATGGAATCTAGGCAGTGAAAACAAGGCCGGTTGATTTTTAGGATTGTTATACTCATACTTGGATAGAGTGATAGCCGTATTGATTTGATTCCATAAGATCACAGGAGGAAAATGTATTGTCGAAACATGCCGGTCCCGGTTGGCCGAATCCCGATGAGTTACGTAAGGATATGGAGGAGTTTTTTTCAAAGAAGTATGGAAACGGCGTCAAACTCGGAGTTCTGACCAGCGAACCCGACCAGGCGCGCACGGCGGATGAAGGCACCGACGTAAAGGACGAACCTCTAGACATCCAGTTTGATTATCTTCCACGTGATATAAAAAAATATCTCGATCGCTTTGTTGTAAAGCAGGATGATGCCAAAAAGGTCCTGGCCACCACAATATGCGATCATTACAACCATATCAAACGTTGTTCGTTGAAAGGACCCTGCAAGGAGTACTCCAAGCAGAATATCATTATGCTCGGGCCGACGGGAGTAGGGAAAACCTACCTGGTGCGGACAATCGCGGATCTGATCGGAGTTCCCTTTGTCAAAGCCGATGCCACCAAGTTCTCAGAGACCGGATATGTGGGGGGTGACGTTGAAGACCTGGTCCGGGAGCTGGTCCAGAAAGCCGACGGGAATATCCGCCTGGCGGAATATGGCATCATCTATCTGGATGAAATCGACAAGATATCCGCACCTTCAAATGTACTGGGACGGGATGTCAGCGGCGGAGGGGTTCAGCGCGGTTTATTGAAGCTGATGGAAGAAACGGAGGTCAGCCTTCGTACACCTTTCGACCTTACATCCCAGCTGCAGGCGGCGATGGAATTCCAATCCAAGGGAAAAGTCTCGCGATCGGTAATCAACACGCGCCACATACTGTTTATCGTCAGCGGGGCGTTCAACGGACTGACGGATATCATCCGTAAACGTTTGGGAGCCAAGGCTATCGGATTCCATGCAGCAGGCCGGAAACTGGCCCAGGACCAGGATTATCTAGGTTTTTCCAAGAGCAACGATTTCATTGAATACGGTTTTGAATCTGAATTTGTCGGCAGATTGCCCGTCATCGTAAGTTGCCAGGAATTGAGTGTTGAAGACCTGTTCCAGATCCTGAAGCATTCCGAAGGCTCCATTATCAGCCAGTACATAAACGCGTTTGAAGCCTATGGAATCGAATTGATACCTGCCGATGAGGGACTTTACAGAATCGCCCAGAAAGCGTACGAGGAACATACAGGCGCCCGCAGCCTTGTGGGAGTTTGCGAACGAACCTTTCGTGAATATAAATACAACCTGCCCCATTCCCCGGTTAAACGCCTCGAAATCAGCGCACGACTGGTCGATGAACCCGACGCAGTGCTGAAGGAAATATTGGAATCCGTCAAGGATGTACGCCTTGAGGAAATGGATCGCAAGTTCAACACAATTGCCGAAGAATGGTCTGAACAAAACGGCGTCCAGATTCATCTGCAGCCTGAAGCGGCACGGATGCTAAGCGAGAAAGCACTTAAAAGCGGCGGCGAGTTGGGGGAGGTGTTCTCGGAAATCTTCAAGGATTTCGAACACGGCCTGAACCTGATCCGCCAGTCTCAGGACATTCAGAAATTCGAAATAACTCCGGAGGTCGTGAAGGATCCCCAGTCCACCCTCGACAAATGGATCCGGTCGAAATATAAGGCTGGCAGCAAAAAGTAGGCAGTCGTCAGGAATCAGGCATCAGTGAAGAACTCCGACCTGCGGTCGGAGCTTTTTCCTAAGGAAATAGCCATGGGGGCTTCTGCCCCCAA
>DKBB01000367.1 GCA_002451015.1 Acidobacteria bacterium UBA6911 | reverse complement strand
GCCTGAAGGTTCGCCCCTACAATCCTCATTTTTTATTGTCTACCCTCTCTCTCTAATTTTCTTCTGAGTATATACCCGGACCTTCTTCCCAGCGCCCCTTCGAACCGGTCGTCAATATTGGATTCCATGTCTATCCCCATTCCTCTTCCGGTAGCCCCTCTCGTCGCGTGGATTGGAACGATAATTTGATGGCTGCGCGTGTTGCCCTCCGTATCCACGGCCGCCATGTTTACCGCAACGGCCTCGGGCAATTGACCCCGCTCCTCGGCATCCCATTCCCTAACCCAGCTTTCCTCGCCCTCCTGGCTGCGGTATTCGAAATAGCACTGGACGAGATTGTCGAAAAGCGGGGTGATTCCGGCGAGGTCGATTTCGCTCTCAGGATCCGGTATGCGGCCCAGGTAGCGTTCTTCCCTTTCATGCAGGATATAGGCTCCCTGTGGATCCTGGGTCACTTCGTAGTTTACNNAGTGAGACCGGGGCTGTCGTGAAAACGGAGCGAGTTCAGACTGATAAAACTAAGGCGGGTTTCGGTGCCGTAAAAAATCGGATGGACTGCGACAGGAGAAGCCAAGTCGGGCGGCGCGCTCAAAGGGTAGGCCGATGCCAGCTGCTTGCGCACCATATCCAGGATGTTGCGCTCGCTCTGGCTTGCATCGATATATTCCGTGCCGCGGGACCAGGCTCGGAGGCTTGTCCTGAAAACCGACCAGATACCCACGGCCATCATCGCGACAAGAGTCACCGCCACAATCATTTCCAGGAGCGTGAAGCCTTTTTCGGAATGGATGGTCCTTCTTTTTTCAGAAATCATTATCGCAGTACCGGCTGCTGATCCTCCCGTGTCGCGTTGACGAGTTTCAGCGTCTGCAGTTGATAGATAGGCTCCGGCGAATCGGGCCCGGTCATTTCAACCGTGTATTGCATCCGTTTGACCGGAACCGTGGTCCGGGCTCGGACCTGAGGTCGGGCTTCGATAGCCGGATCGTACTCTTGCACGGTGGCGGAGCCTTCCTCCGTTTCGGCGCCCCCGCGGATAGGTGGAATNNTACATTATAATATTTGAACATCACACACAAATTTTTCAACTCAAATTCCGTACGTTCGAACGGATTATGTTCGGAACCCTGGCGGATGAGCAGGAAACCAAAAAAATGCTTATGGATGCTCATTCGGGTGTATCTGAAGTGGAAAATGTCGGGCCTATCAATGTGGACAAAGCTTCGGGCCCCAATGGATACAGGGTTGCGGAGGTTTTCGCCAAAAAGCAGGACTTGAGAGACAGGAAGGTGGCCGTAAGAGGCGAAGTGACCAAGGGGAACGCCAATACTATGGGCAAAGCCAGGATTCACATTCAGGACGGCACCGGCGATACCCAGGAAAAGACCATTGACCTGGTCGTCACTTCCCAGGACACCCCGGCTGTTGGGGATACGGTCCTGGTCGAAGGCGTCGTTCAGACAGACAAGAATTACGGAATGGGTTACGTGTTCTCTGTTATTCTTGAGGATGCCATTGTCGCAAAGCAGTAGACGAAGCCCGGCTAGAATCTCTCATAAACCATTGTTTTGCAATATTATCGAATCGTAACGGACCATTTGTTTTTTTAGCTCCCCCCTAAGTCGGCTGGCTAGCGAGGCCTTTATTCTCCCTAAAACCCGATACAACGGCAATTTCCCGAATTTTGGATCACCAAAACACCTTTTCACCGGGTCCCGCCATAGAAGCAAATGTATTGTTTAAACTGAAATCCTATAAGAAATGCAGATTAACCTGATGACTGGCCACAATACTCCGTATTTTCTACGGATTTTCTCCCGTTAAAATCGACGGTTACCACGGATGCCTCTTCTTCGTTGATTATGCTTTAATGTGATCGTAATCATAGGTATTACAAATTTATAGACTTTTATGCCAAAATCAGGTACTAAGGAAACTTTCATTACTTGAGATATTCAGAGCAGGTCGGATTCTCAGACTAGACGCTCAAATGAATTACTTAAAGAAGGCGGCAGCAAGCTGCCGCACTCCAAAAAAAACGCTAAAAGATCAAAAGAATTGTAGAATCTGCAGTTTCGCGACAGGAACTATCCTTTCAAGGAGAAAATATGGACCGATTTAAACTAAAAAATCTTATTTTTATTTGTCTGTTGGCAGCCACGGTAGCCTTGTCCGGCTGTTCTGGTGATACCGGCCCTAAAGGTGCTACCGGCCCTACCGGCCCTGCTGGCCCTGCCGGTGCTCAAGGCCCTGCCGGTGCTGATGGCGCTGATGCAGATCCTGCTGTAACGGACGATCTTCAGAGACAGATTGATGAGCTCGCAAGTCTGTCAAAACTGGAGACGTGTAATATCTGCCATGGACCTGTGGGTTTTGATAAACATCAGTCTGTCTATGATGAATATGCGGATGCGAGCAACCTCACATTGACGATCGATAATGTCGAGAGTACCGCTAACGGTGATGGCACGTTTACAACAGTCGCGACCTTCTCCGTTGCACTAAGTGGCGCTCCGGTTACGAGTACGAGCAGCCTGGATCAACTTCGATTTGGTTGGGCGGAGTACGACAGTGTAACTGGAACGTATCCCCAAGCCGGATACATCAACGATACCGTTGCAGCAACAGCAACGCCCGGCCAATACACAGCAACTGAAAACTCGGTACCTATAGCACCTGAACTTTCAAATGCTCAAGTTTATGGCTATGCTGCCGTGGGCAAACTTGATACTGAGGGCATGAGCTTATACGGAGACGTGGTCAACTCAGCCGTAGCCTATGGTGATTCGGATACCTATGCATCTGCTGCCAATGTAACCGGTTGTGAAAAGTGCCATGGTACTCCCTATATGAAACATGGATACAGGGCGGCGGCGGTAGCTGGCCTGTCGGATTTTTCAGCTTGCAAGACATGCCATTACGATACGAGAGACGGCGGTCATGAGGACTGGCAGATACTGGTTGATAATCCTGTAAGGTACGCCGAAATCCATGCAGGTGCCGACTTAACGCCTGAGGAAGAAGCTTATTATGCTTATAAGGCCAATGTCATGAATGACACCCACATGTCCCATGCCATGGAATTTCCCTATCCTCAGTCTATGGCGAACTGCGCCACATGCCATGAAGGAAAACTTGCTGCTGTATTGGATAACAGCAATTTTACCGGTACGACATGCAGGAGCTGCCATCCCATAGACGGCGATCCAAAATATGACGATAGCCACAGGGCACCTCCACTGAGAGGCCTTTGGGAAGCGGTAACTCCTGTAGGTTTTCACAAAATAGATAGTAATTGTATTGTCTGTCACGATGGAGACACCGCTGGGACGTTTGCTGATTACCATACCGGTTATGACTCTGTTATATACGCGGACGCTGCCGGAACAAAGTATTCCGACATCTTTACCACTACCATTGACAGTGCTTCCTTAACCGGCAACATACTCACCTTTAACTTCAGCACAACAGCGGCTGCAAATGCGACAGGTATTTCTGTAGCTGATGTTGATCCAGACGTACTGGTCGGATTATATGGTTTTGACACCAAGGACTATGTTGTGGGTCCCCATAGAAGAACCATTGACGACAGTAGAGACCTGGAAGCTGGATTGGGTGACGACCATCCCCGCGTCTCAGTCACGGCAACAGCCACACCGGGCGCTTTTACGGCGACTGCAGATCTTTCGCACTGGGCAGACATGATAGCAGATGGTACTGTCAGGAGAGCGGAAATCGGCGTTACGGCAGCTCTGGACAATGCCGATGGCGACGAGATTGCAATCATTGCTCCTTCCAGNNACATTTGATCTGGTTGCCAATGCATTTGATGGTGGCTTTGACGATGATATCGTAGATGTTGAAATGGGATGTAACGCTTGCCATGACGCGCTTGCGACGACATTCCATTCACCCAAGAGAGGCGGAAATTACACTGTCTGCAGGCTGTGCCATACAACAATTGATGATGGTTCCCATATGGAAATGCAGTCAAGGGCAGGTTATGCTCATGCGATCCATTCTTTCCAGGATTTTGATATCGGAGACATCGATTTTACAGATCCGGTTGAGAAGACAAAGCATGAACTTCATATCGAGCATGTTTTCCCGAATTTCACCATCAAAAACTGTGAATCCTGTCACTTTGCTTACAGGTATGAAGTTCCTGATCAGATGTTCGCATTACCGGGACAAATTTCAGGATCGGATACGGTTACCACCATGGACAGGAAGATAGGTACAGTGCCTCGATATGTCGTGGGTCCTGCTTCAAATTACTGCGGTGCTTGCCACAGGGCTGACCTTATCAAAGAAGATGCAGCCGGTGCNNGAGTGTACACTCACCTCAAATCATGATTAAAGTTAGGCTTTAATCAAAAAAAAGAGGCGGACTTTGGTCCGCCTCTTTTTATTTGTTCCTCAATATCCAGAATCCAGGAAGGGTTTCCTCCTTTCACCAAGGAGGGTATTCACTTTTCTATACGTACTTTCCACGGATGGAACCGGATGCAGAAATCCGCTTTTATACGGATATCAATCCAATATGTCTCAGTTTAAAATAAAATGAATCTTTAGTTGTAGCTTTGGTGCCAAAAATGCTATGGCTATGGTTGGAGTTGTGTCCAATGAAATGTAAAAAGATCCGTTTCAATGGACTTCTGGTGCTCTTGTTTCTGTTATCCGTCAATTTTCCTGCAGCATCCGAGGATCGAGGAAAAGAACTGGAGGATTGCCTTGTGGAGTTGAGTCCATAGGTTAGGAATAGAGAGATGAAACGAAGTTATTTAATGAATAGAGGTTATGCACTTTTTTGTATCATGATTTTAGGTACGATTCTGCTTGCTGGCTGCCGCAAAGGGGATATGGGACCACCCGGACAAACCGGACCAACCGGACCAACCGGACCCGCCGGACCAACCGTCCCGGACGGTGGACCAACCGCCACCGGTGAATCTTGCAGGGCCTGTCATGGGACAGGCAAAATCGCCGATGTCGCGGAAGCCCACCCTGAAACGGGAATGGATGTCGACCTGTCGGATATTATCCTGACCAACACGGCGGGTATTCCCGCGGTATCTTTCAATGCGGCCACCGACGACGGGCCGGTCACGGATCTCGTCTTCGACGATATCCAGTTCTACATAGCCGATCTCGTACCGGCGGACACTCCCACTGCCAGCTGGGGAACCTGGTCCTCCCCCTATTTCGAGCGCTGGGCCGATGAGAGTGCATCTTCAAGCACCCCCACGGGCATTTTTGACACCACTGATGCCGCCAACGGCAATTACCTCTATACCTTTGTTACCGGCTTTGGTTCCGCGGAGGCGCTGGCTGAAGCGCCTGACTACAATGAAACCCACACCCAGCGACTGGTTTTTACTGTCGCCGGCCATTACGACGCCGACGGCTATGCGGCCACCAACAATACTGCCGGATTCCTGGACTTTGTCACCCCTGCAGCCGGAGGAGCTGTCACGACGTCTGTTTCCCAGAATATGGTAGTCACTACTGCCACCTGCACAAAATGCCACGGGGAGCCGTTTCAAATGGCTGCCCACGCCGACAGGTACCTCGATACCCGGGCCTGCGTCATCTGCCACAGCCCGTTGGGTCACTATGGGGACAGAATGCAGGATGACAGTGCTTACCTTCCGCTTCTCATACACAAAATTCATGCCGCCATAGGTATAACGCGGGAAAGCACGGGCGAACCCATATTCGAGGATAGAGTCCGTGGCCTGGGATACGAAAATGTCACCTATCCCCGAAACATCAAGGAATGCGTCGTCTGCCACAGCAACCCCAACGATCTTCCCCTGGGAAGCGGCGACAGGATCGACAACTGGAAGAACCACCCGACCGCAGAAGCCTGCGGCAGCTGCCATGTCGATGTGGACTTTGACACAGGTGAAAACCATGAGGGCGGAGCCCGCCCCAATAGCCAATGCGCCACCTGCCACCCGGCCACCGGAATTGGTTTTGGTATGAGCGTTACCGAGGCCCATGAAAAGACGCCTCCTGACGAGATGAACGTTCCGGAATTCACGGTGCATCTTGATATTACTGCACCGGCCAACGGCGGCTATTACGTCGAGGGTGAAGAACCTGAAGTGCGTGTCACGCTGACCGATTATGCGACCGATAACCCTGTGGATTCCGCGATTTACACCACAGGCCAGGATGACCCGGGTGTTAGCGGAGGCGGCCTTAGTGTCGCCAGGCTGTATGTGTATGGACCGAGGGCGTGGTCCGTGCCGGTACTGGCCACGGATACCGTTACCGATCCGGATTTCGACAGCTCAGCGGACACGCCCACCCAGGCTCACAGCCTGTTTGTAGACAGCACAGATATACTGGTTACCACGGACAGCAGCGGCTTCGGCTATCAGTTGCTTGCGATTCCAGACGACATGACGGCCGGAACCTACATGGTGCGCGTGCGGATCGGTGATTATGGCCGTATCAACGACGAAGATTACCAGACCGAATCGACGGCCTTCACCACGATCCAGATCGGCACAGCCACGGTTTCACCCAAGGTAGCCGGAAATGCCTGCATCAACTGTCACGGCACCGAAACCGCTCCATTTCATGAGATACGCCATGCATCTGTCTTCGACACCGATGAGTGCCTGTCATGCCATGACCAGTCAAGCAACCATGCCATACCTCTCGCCAACCGGCTCCACGCCCTCCACAGCACCAATTCTGCTGGCGATATCTATAACATAGAGGGAGGAAACCGTGACTGGGCGCANNACATACAAAACCATGCCCTACATGATGCCTTGCGTCGGCTGCCACGCCAATCCGGAGTACTCTGATATTGACCATATGCGTCAAAATGGAGGGCCTTTCTAAAGGAAAGTGGATTAATCTGCAATCGATGGCACCAGGTAAAGAACCGAATATGTTTATCAGTTTGAGTATGAAAAAAACAATCCCGGCGGCGGTTGCGATACTGTTTTTTCTGTTTTCGCAAATCGCCTGGTCGGGGAGATTCACCGAATCTCCCCATGACTTTCGAAAGGATCCACTACACCGCAGCGAAGAGATCTGCCTCCCCTGTCATATGATGAGTGGTCCAAAGACATTGTCCCGCCCGTTGTGGGATCTTAACTCGCCCGTACAAACCTACATCATGTATGACAGGACCTTCCTGCCAACGGATGGAGCGGTGAGGAACAGGCTGCCGGACGGTATGTCTAAGATGTGTCTTTCGTGCCATGACGGGGTCTTCGCCCCTGAAGCTTACGGCCCCAATACTGGTGGTCTTGCCTTTCCTATAGACAGGGGTTTCATGGACATTACCCAGAACAACAATCATCCGATTTCTTTTATATACGACACAGAACTGGCCATGAAATACGGGGACCTCTATGATCCGTTGACCTATCTTTCAGGTGTAGCTGACAGCAGCGAAACCAATAATNNATAAATGCGGATATGCTTTTTTCAAACAGGATGGAATGCTCCTCCTGCCATGATGTTCACAATACCATAGCCGTACCGGGAACAAAACTGTTGGTGAAGGACAGTGCCGGATCGGAGCTTTGTTTGACGTGTCACAATAAATAGAACATGCTGCATTCGTTGAAACACACGGAAAAATTGGAGTTTTTACTGTAAAGTGAAAAAAAGCATCTTTATTTTCTCCATGCTGATGATTTCTATGGGGTGCGCTTCTATTCGTAAAACACCGGTTGTGCAGCCGGCATCCATATTTTATCCGGCCCTGCCCCAGCGGCCCAGGCTGCAGTTTTTGCTTTCAATATCGGGAGAGGATGATCTGGGGAAAAGACAGAGTATGCTTCATGAATTTATTTTCGGCAGGGAACATTATCAATTATTGGGAAAACCCTATGATGTAGCCTCCGCCAAGGGGAAAATATATGTCATGGACAGGCTGTATAAAAGAATTGTGATCATAGATTTAACCAGCCATACAATGTCGCTTCTAAAGGATAACGGGAGCGGNNTTTTTTGAAAGCCTACGGCAGCCAGGAGATATTCGAAAACCCTGTTGACGTAGCTGTTTACGGGAATCGCCTCTATGTGGTCGATATGAATAAAGAGAAGCTGTTTATTCTGGACAAAGAGACCGGCCTGGTGATTAAAATCGTCGGTGGAGAGGGTGAATTTTTCAAACCGTCCCGTGTTGCAGTCGGCCCATTGGGCAATGTTTTCCTTACAGATACATTTCACTTTGTAATCAAGAAGTTTTCCCCTGACGGCATGTTCCTCGGCACAATCGGTGTTCCTGGCGATCAAATCGGCAGCTTTGCGCGACCCAAAGGGATGAGCCTGGATAAGGATGGCCGCCTTTATGTGGTCGATGCCGCCTTTGAAAATGTTCAGGTATTTGACGACCACGGTCAAATATTGCTCTTTTTCGGCGGCCCGGGAACCGACCCGGGCCATCTATATCTTCCGGCAGGAATTACCATCGATTACAGCAATACGGCGTTTTTCCAGAAATTCGCTGACCCAGACTTCAAACTGGAGTATCTGGTTTACGTTACCAACATGTTTGGCAAAAACATGCTGAATGTTTATGGCTTCGGGCACTGGCCCGATACACCATTNNCTATTCTGTTGTGGTTTATTCTACACCTATCGGCGCCGCAGCTCTATGCTCAGGATGACCGTGGTTTTTTTTTTATAGAGCGGCCGAAACTGGGATTGAGTGGATACTATAAACTGACGGATGAAGAAAGGCAGACTCCGAACCTTAAAACAAAATTCACAAACCAAAAGTTCCGAGTAAGTATTCCCCTCGAAACGAACGGATGGATTTATCACCCCAATCTAATCGATTACCACCTCGCTTTTGAACCCGAGTTTCAGCACGAAGCCTTTCGCCAGAATCAGACCGCAACGACGCTGCCCCGCTTTTACTACGGGTACGGGGATACTTCACTACTGGCCTTTGACGCCGGGGCAACGCTGCTCAAACAGAAACCCGTTTCACTAAATATTTTTGCCAATCGGAAAACAGGGCAAATCGACCTCACTAATGCTCAAGACTCCGATATTACAAACGAGACATTGGGCACACGATTGAATTTTAACAATCCGACGCTACCGTCATCCATAGCGGTGATACGGCGTAAACAGGACCAGACTGGATTTTATCCTTCCCATGAGGACAGGGATGAAGTGCATGTAAGGATCCGGCACAATGCAAGAAAGAGTGTCACCCGACTGAACATGCTCTATAATAATTCAGAGACGACCCGCACCACATTCGAGACCACTGATATCTTATCAAAAACCGTGAGCACGGAACTCAACAATGCCTATTCTATTACAGATGACAACAGAGTCAGGCTCGAATCGCNNAACAATGAAATCCGCCTCAGTGCCGATTTAACCCATCACTACATGGACCGGTTGACGACGGATGCGGGCGTTGCAATCGCGGCTAACAAATTTGACGACGGTAACACAGATCTTTACAATTCTAATGTCGGCTTTCTTTACTACCAACCCATCCCCTGGGGCAGCGTTCAACTCGGCGCTTCCTATGATTATGACGTGACAAATCGCAGTGGAACTCAAAGAATAGTTCCGGTTCAGGAGCGGTTTGCTTTGTCAACCGGTACGGAAACGCTTTTGAGTAAAGAAAACATTGAACCTGGGTCGATCGTGGTGACCGATATCACGGGAGTGACTGTTTATACCGAAAATATCGATTACATTTTAGACATTGTCGGGCCTAATGTCCGTATCAGCCGCACCCTGATGGGCGCGATCGCGGATGGTCAGCAAGTGAATGTGCTTTACAATTACCAGATAAATGCCCCCTATGATGATTCCCGTTTCGGACAGAAATACCGACTCAGTCTGGCAATGTGGTCTTTCTTGCATTTGGCATATTCACTTTCCCGCATCGATCAAGATATACGATCCGGGGAGTCTCCGAATGATCCCCTGGGTGATACATCCCATGACCTGCGACTCGGCCTGGTCACAAAATGGTCTGACACGGAATTCCTATATAATCGGCAAGACCGGACCAATAGCAATTCAATCACGACCAGAAGCGTTACCCAGCGTATCAATTTCATGCCTGCAAGGAATTATTTTGTCAATTTGACAGGAAATATAGGAGAAAGAGATTTTACGGATTTAAATGAAACAGAAAGGTTCTATTCCTTGGGAACCAGGATAGGCTGGACTCCGACATCGTGGTGCAATCTAAACCTTAACTATGTGCGCAACAAAATTTACTCAGACCGGAGGAATGAACTCCAAACAGAGTTCGCTACAACTGCCCGATTGATATATGGGCTCTGGACCGGCAGTATTTCCTATAGGCTTAGAGACCAGGATGATAAGCAAAATGGGAATAGCCTGTGGCGGCGAGAGGCGATTATTAAGATAACCAGACACTTCCGGTAGCCGTTTCAGTTGTTGGATTCCATGGGAGGTTTCACCTATCGCGCTTGTAAAAATGAGTATCAGAATCCATCGATCCTTTGATATATCTTGTCAATATATCTTGCTCTCTGCCATTATGGCAACTATCTGCATGGTTCTGAGCAACTGCGCCACCCATGCAAATGTATCCGGCCCACGTCCGGATATCTTCTGGCCGAAGCCACCGGAGGTCAAGCGGATAGAATTTGTCAAGGCTGTTTCAAAACCTGAGGATCTGAATATCCTCCCTGGTGTTTTGAAGCGATTGGTAAACTATATAGTCGGGAAGGCTCCGGCATCNNAAGACGGCATCATCTATGTGACCGACTCAAAGAGAGCTGTTGTTTACATTTTTAAAGACCACGGCAAAACATTTGTTTCAACAATGGGCCACGGCATTTTCAAACGGCCGACAGGAATCACCGTTAATCCAAAGACATCGGAACTGCTTGTTGTTGATACATTGCAGTCTCAGGTCTTCAGATTTGACCTTTCAAACCGGTTACCGAAAGGATCATTCGGAACGAGTGGAGCTGCGGAGGGTCAGTTTCA
>DKBB01000016.1 GCA_002451015.1 Acidobacteria bacterium UBA6911 | reverse complement strand
GCCTTTGTCGGTCTTGCGCAGGTCGACTGCAAAGGAAATGTCAACGTCAGCCGCTTCGGGAATAAAGTGGCGGGACCGGGAGGATTCATTAATATAACCCAGAATTCCAAAAAGGTCGTCTTTTGCGGAATGTTTACAACCGATTCCGAGGAGCAGGCGGCAAACGGGGAACTTCGGATTATAAGGGAAGGAACAAGCAGGAAGTTCGTCCGAAAAGTGGATCAGGTCACCTTTAGCGGGGAATACGCAATGAAAAAGGGGATCCCTGTACTGTACGTTACGGAAAGAGGTGTTTTTAAACTGGAAAACGGGATTATGCTCCTGGTTGAAATCGCGCCGGGAATAGATTTGCAGCGGGATATCCTCAACATGATGGATTTCCAGCCCGGGATTTTACCGGAACTAAAGGTCATGGATCCCGAAATATTCCATCCGGTCTGGGGAAAACTCGGGGAGTTCATGCATGCTCCGGGCGGCGGTCGTGGAGATTATTGTCATATGGAAAGAGTCTTCGCCGGTTAGGCAGGCACCTTTGAGGCGGACAAACCTCCCGGCGTGACCACGGGATCCTGTTCGCCATTACAACTCGAAAACAATTTCCTAATAAAGATCGACCGACCTGACGATAGAAGCAGTGTACCCAATTACACTGATGGTGCGCGCATACTATGGGATCGCTGATAACTACGTCCGGTTGGCTCGTCGTGACCCTATCTTCACAGGCTTCTGTGACGGCTCTATCGCCCGACGCGGATGGTTTTGCAGGATATAAGAGCCGTGAGATGATCGGATGCCCCATAACAAAATTTCTTGCCGATAAAACGGTTTATGAAATGCCGTATATAATGGACACCGTAAAAGTAAACGGAAAATGGGAAGGCGAATTTTTTTGTCTGGACCGTTCCGGCAAGGAGATCCCTACTAAAAGCAATATTATACTGCTTTCGGACAATGAAAACCGGAATTCAGGGTACCTTCTACTGTTAAGACCGAAGGAATCGCTGGATTCGAGCAGGGATGGCTTCGGGTCGATACAAGCAGATGTCGGTTCCCGTGTACGGGATCTTGTTCACGACCTGAATAATCCACTTGCCGTAATCATGGGCTCCACCCAACTTCTTACGCTGAACTCGCATTGTACGGGGAAGATGCGGTCGGATATAGAGAAACTCTATTCGGAGCTTGAGAAGATGGTTCGGGTTGTAGAAAAACTACACGGCTATGCGTTTTCTCTCTGTGAAGGAGCCACCGATTCTTCGCCGGAAGGAAAAACCGTTCAACACAGCGTTTAATTCTAAAGATTCAGAGTCCTGATTAGAAGTAACGCTCCACCTGTTCGAAAACCTGCGGATTGATCCGGATTTTTCCGGATTCTTCCAGCTCTTCTCTGAATAAGCGATAATAATCATCCACGTAGGTCGCCTGCAGGGAGCTTAACATTTGGCTGTATAACGCATCTTTTTCTTCAGCGAAGGCGTTTTCGTCAAACGGAGAGCGGGCTTTTACCTGGAGAATGGCTGTTGTGCCCGACATTTCGATCGGTTTGCTGACGAGCCCGGACTCCAGTTCGAAAGCTATGGCATTAAAAGTGTTCATGTCCGTGATGTCAGTCGCGGGGGATTCGTCTATCTTGAAATCCGGTGTTGTTTTAAGGCTGTAACCCGATTTTCTGGCAGCGTTGGCAAGGCTTTGCTCTTTTGTCGCGTCTTCCGAAAGCTTATTTGCCGCATCCTGCATGAGTTCGCCGGATTTGGTCTCGATAAAATCCTTTCTTACCTGTTCCCGGGATTCTTCGAATTGACCGGGTTTGGGCATTTGGACCTCATCCAACCTGGCAAATGCATATCCAAGAGTGTGTTCCACGACTTCTCCAATTGAACCGATCTCCTTTATCTGGAAGATATCATCCCGGAGTGCTTGAGAAATTCCTAAAGAATAAGGATTGGCATCCTTATCAAAGAAGTCTGTTTCCTTGACTTCCGTTTTTATATCCAGTTCCTTCCCGATCGCTTCGAAATCTTCCATGTTCGCCGCAAGCTCGGCCGCTTTCTCTGCCTTCTCTTTTGCCGTTTCCTTGGCTTTTCTGAACTGGATTGTTGTCAGCAGATTGGCGCGGTTTGATTCGAGAGTGGGCCTGTCGTGCCGGAATACCTTGATAATGTGAAAGCCGTAGTCGGGAGTGCGTACCAGGCCTGAAGTTTGGCCCGGTTCNNCCCAGGTATCCACCCTGATCGGCGCTGCTTGTATCTTCGGAGAATTGTTTGGCCAGAGCTGCAAAATCCTCGCCTTCCTGAACCCGTTTCAGAACCTGTTCCGCCCTGGCTCTAACCTCGGCTTCTTCGGCGGGATCCTTCACCAGGAACATGATGTGCGCCACGTCTACCGTTTCCGGGACTGGATTTTGGGCCCATTCGTCTTTAATTTCCTCTTCGGTTACCTCAATGGTCGGAAGGATCTGGGATGTCGGCACCAGAAGATAATGCGCCCGGCGTTTTTCCTTGATTCTGTAATTTTCCTTGTTCTCTTCGAAGTATGTCCGCAATTCTTCATCCGTCGGTTTTACGAGCTTTTTAAAGATGTCTTTATTCAGGATAACGTAGTCGACCATGGTGGTTTGATTCAGCCTGGAAAATTCTTCCCGCAGCTCGCGATCACTGACTTCCAGAGAGTCCGCAATGGTTTTTGATAATTTATTGGAAAGTTCTGAATAGCGCATGTCATCTTCGAATGCTTCAAGGCGAATGCCGCTCATGGCTAGAACCTGTTTATATCGTTCAAGCCCTATAAATTTTCCATCAGCCTGCAGGTTCGGGTGCTTAAGGATGGCCTGTCGGATTTCGTTGTCGGTTACACGGATACCCAGTCGTTCAGCAAGAATCTCAATCACTTTGACCTGTATCAGGCCGTTGAGAATCTGCTGCGACAGCCCCAGGGACTTCAGCAACTCTTCATCCAGTTCGCCACCGGCGTTATCCCTCAAGTTTTTTATGGTTTGCTCGTATCTTTGAAGGAATTCCTTCATGGAAATAGTCTGCTTGTCTACAATCGCTGCGTAGGAGCCTGGAGAACGCCCTGAGTCTCCGCCCAGGTTCAGTGCCACACCCCAGACGACCATGGATCCGCCAACGGCTATAATAACAATCCATAGAACAATGGCTTTCATCCGTTTTTTCTGGCGCATAATGTCAAGCATAGGAAGAGTGTCCTCCATTCAGAATTAGGTAAAAACCTTAAGTATAGCACATGATTTTGACAGAAAATTAAGGATACATACCAGACCTGTATCGAATTTTCCCCCTAAAAGGTCGTTTTGCCCTTAAGTCCTAATTTTAAACAGCTTTCATCCGGTTCCATTTTCATGATTTCCGTCAGGATTATATAATAATACTACTGTTCCCTTCCGATGAGGATAGTGAGACGGCGTTTATCCGTGTGTCGTCGTGAGATTCATTTTGTGCGTACTCATTTGTCCGCATTTCCCACAAAGGTTTCATCACGAAATGGATCATACCGATGTGCATGGAAAGTATATGCCGGAGGACGGCTGTAGGACGCCCGGACTGGACAGGATACCGTAGGAAACTTGCAGGAATTATGAGCGAATTTTTTATTGAAAAGGTCCGGTGGATCATCAAGATGATGGCTGGTTCTGGAAAAGAGGCCGTCCTTTTCGCCGCAGACCCGGATTTTAAGCCGTCCTGGAAACCTCGTGAGAAATGCGAAGTAACAGGATTGCAGCCGAGTGATGAGTAGAATCCAGAATGTTTGAACAACCCAAAATCGGAATTGTATACAGAAATCAACCGCCTCAGATTGTTGCGGACAGAAATGTCCGTGGGATTCTATGGAGGTTTGAGCATTTTCGTGAAAAGGATATTTATTCGGAGCCTCTTAGGCCTTTGAATAATTTCCTGGCGGTCTTTTTCCCTGTCGAGAGTGATTCTCCTGATATGCGATGTCATCTGTCGAACCTTTTCCCCGGTGCTGAAAAGGTAGGATATCGAGATACCAGCGGGGATATATCCGGAACATTGTCAAGGACGGAAACCGGTCTTCTGACCGTGCCGTTACCGTTGCCTTTTTTCCTTGCACGGCATTTACTGGAGGGCTTTTCTCTCGCCAGGAATCAGCAGAGGGAAATTTCTCTTGTTCGCCGACATTCGGATATGGTGCAGGAATTTTTCGAAGCCTTTGTTACGACTGTCGAATCGTCTCCGGATACAACCGATCGCAGGTTGGGGCTGAGTCTGATGGCCAACAAACTGCTGTCGAATATTCAGGCGGAGGATTGCATCTTCTACCTCTTTGGGGACGGGACCGGAACACTGCAGCGATCCTACAGTACAGGGAACCTTAAGGATCTGGATCTGTTCGAGCATCATGCAAACAGCTCCATAATCGAAAAGGTGATGCAGAGTGGAAAACCTTACCTGAATAATCATTATTCATTTGAATTGAAAGTCCCTTTCAGTAAAGATAGTGTTTTTATACGATCGATCCTTTGCCACCCCCTGAAATTTCGTGGGGAGATGATCGGCGTCATTGAACTGATCAACAAGGCAACCGGAGTTTTTACGCAGCAGGATCAGTCATTGCTTGAATTGTTGGCCCATCCGCTTGCAATAGCCGTTCAGACACTGGATCGATTCGAGGAAGCCGAGCGGCGTACGATAACGGATGATCTTACAAAGCTATACAACTATCGTTATCTGATGCAGTATCTTGAGGCGGATGTAAAACGTTGCCTGCGCTACAAGAAGAAAGTATCCTTGCTTTTTATCGATGTTGATGGTTTTAAAAGGATAAATGATACTTTCGGGCACCTGGTGGGAAGCCAGGCTCTGTCCGAAATGGGACAGGTTTTCCGCGGGATGGTTCGCGAAACCGACGTCGTAGGAAGATATGGAGGAGACGAATTTGTGATTGTTCTTCCGGAAACCCCTTTGAACGGAGCGATGGTCATAGCAGAGCGCATCCGAAAGAAGGTGGAAGAGTGCGAGTTTGTCGCACAGAATCTAAGCATACGCCTGACTGTAAGTCTCGGGGTGGCCAACTGCCCCAAGCACACCCTCACGGCCGAAGGATTGATTAAAAAAGCCGATGCAGCCATGTACCGTGCCAAAGAGCTTTCCAAGAACAGCATCAAAGTCGCTGTCTGATTAATATGAATTTTAGATCCCTATTCAGTTTCTTTTCCAACGATCTGGCCATTGATCTTGGAACCGCTAATACGCTTGTCTATGCAAAAGGCCGCGGCATTGTAGTGAATGAACCTTCGATCGTCGCTCTCCATGCGATGAGTAAGAAAGTGGTCGCAGTGGGTCATCAGGCAAAAGAGATGCTCGGACGAACCCCGTCCGATATTGTGGCCGTCAAACCGATGAAGGACGGGGTCATCGCTGACTTCGACGTAACGGAAGTCATGCTGAAATACTTCATCAAACGCGCGCACAGCCGCAACCATCTGCTCAGTCCCAGGATCGTAATAGGGATTCCGTCTGAAATCACCCAGGTGGAAAAACGGGCGGTGCAAGAATCCGCACTGCGTGCGAAAGCCAGTGAAGTCTACCTTATCGAACAGGCAATGGCGGCAGCCATAGGTGCCGGTATGCCAATAACGGAAGCGTGCGGTAATATGATAGTGGATATCGGAGGCGGGACAACGGATATCGCTGTAATATCGCTTTCGGGGATTGTGTATTGTCGTTCGGTACGTGTTGCCGGCAATGAAATGGATGAGGCAATTATCCAGTACATAAAACGCAAACATAACCTTCTTATAGGTGAGCGCACTGCGGAAACTATTAAAATTCAGGTTGGTTCCGCCGGTCCCCTCGATCGGCCGGTGAGTATGGAAATCAAAGGTCGCAACCTTATAGAAGGAGTGCCGAAAACCATAACGGTTACCGACGATGAAATCCGCGAAGCCCTGGCCGACAGTGTCGGTATCATAGTCAACGCCATTAAAGTGGCGCTGGAACGTACCCCGCCGGAGTTATCTGCTGATATTATGGATCGGGGAATTGTTTTGACGGGTGGGGGCGCGCTTTTGAAGAGATTTGATAAACGGCTTAGCTCGGAGACAGGGCTGCCTGTATTCGTCGGTGAAGATCCCCTGTCCTCGGTCGTCCTGGGGACGAGCAAAATGTTAACGGATTTAAATTTGTTCCGGAGAGTCTGTGCCCAGTAACCTGTCTTCAAGAAAAAACAGAGAACGAGCTGTAGTGGTGATCATTCCGCTGCTTGTTTTCCAACTGGCGCTGCTTTCATTCCAAAGCCAGAATGCGACAGGAACAACCCCCGTCAAGATGGTGGCCCTGGAAATATATGCTCCGATCATCCATATTTCATCCAATATTACCGATGGTATCGCGGATCTCTGGCATAACTACATATGGCTGGTCGGCGCCCGGGCGGAGAATGAACAGCTCCGGGAAACCGTGCGACAGCTTACGAGGTTGAGCAGTTCCTACGAACAGATAAATCAGGAGAATATCCGACTCCGCAGTCTGCTCGCTATGAAGGACGGCGTTTCGTACAGGACAGTCGGAGCTAGTGTGATTGCCCGTACTCCCGGATTTTTATACAATGTGCTTTACATAGACCGGGGGAAAAAGGATGGTGTGCAGATCGATTTCCCCGTAATTTCCGGTGATGGTATCATTGGAAGAACGGTTCTGGTTACTGGAAATCAGTCTCAGGTCCAGTTGATTACGAATCCGGACGCTTCTATCGGGGCGATGATAGAAAACGAAGAGCGGACTCCGGGCGTTCTGAGCGGATCGGGAGGTTCCCTGTTGGACCTGAAATATGTCAGCAACACAGAGAAAATCAATCCGGGGGATGTTGTGTTGAGTTCAGGATTCGATACTATATTCCCCAAGGGATTCAGAATCGGCAAAGTTGTTGATAGCCATAATGGTGAGGGAGTTTATAAAATAATAACAGTTGAACCGGCGGTTGATCTGTATCATATCGAAGAAGTATCGGTAATACTGATGGAGCCCTGATACTCAGGATTGTAACATGGTTTCCTGATTTCAGAAACGCCGGTATTCCAAAATGTCATGAAATACCTGTTCCTTGCACTGTCATCCTTTCTAGCCATCATTGCCCAGATGATAGCAGGGAAAAATTTTCTCATTTTCAACTTCCTCGATCTTTCGTTAATCCTGGTCGCCTATTGGGCTGTGCATCGCAGCCGGACACAGGCCCTATTTGTCGGATCTCTGACAGGGCTTATGCTGGATGCCGCAATGGGATTGCCCCTGGGATATAACGGGTTTGGCAAGACCTTGGCAGCTTTTATTATCGGGCATTGCTGGAAGAGGTTTAACACACGAGAATCCTGGGTGCAATTCGCAATTATCGCTGTCTCTTCACTGGCAAGTTCTGTCAGTATGCTGAGCCTGTTCTGGATAATGGAAAGAACCACAGGCAGGATTTTTTTAGGAGCGTCAATTGTGCAGGCCATTGTGACGGCGTTCATCACAATCGTGCTTTTTACCGTAATGGAAGCTTACAATCATAACCAGGCGAATAAGGCACGCTGATAAAATAGGATTATGGTATTGAGACTGCAGCATTTCGACCGTTCCCCTTATCGAAAGATAAGGATGTATGCATCCGGAATGCCTTCCCTATAGATATCCCTGTTTCACCTGTCCCTCTTGCGGAGTAGCACCAAGGCTCTAGCTTTTTACTTGTCCAGGGAATTGACACTATTGATAATTCAATCCGATATGCCGTTTTTAATGAAACCTTCTATCAAACATACAAGTAAATCCAGGTAAGCAGGGTGGAACTGCAACAAGAGATCAACAAACAACTCGTACAACAACGGTTGAAATATTTCAGCTATCCGATCCTGTTGATTTTTCTGATTCTAGTCGCCCGTCTCTGGCAACTCCAGGTAATCCAGGGTTCGGAATATGCCCTGAAAGCCGAAAATAACCGGGTTCGTACAATAGAACTGATGGCGCCGAGAGGTGCGATTCTGGACCGGAATCGCATTCGACTCGCCGAACACCGGTCATCTTTTACGGTGCTTCTGTATCGTGAATCGATTAAAGATCCGGAGGCTACCGCCCGTTTCCTCGCCGAAAAGCTTGCCGTTGATCCAGAGGATCTGGAATCCAAATTAATTCGAAGCCGCAAAACCGGTCTGTATCGCCCAATTGTTGTAAAAGAAGAAGCCGGGATAGAAGATATTTCGATCATTGAGGCGTACCGAAGGGATCATCCGGAGATCCAGTTAGTGCCGGAGCCGCGAAGAGTGTATAACAACGGCAATCTGGCCGCGCATCTTCTCGGATATATTGGTGAGGTGACGGAAGAGGAGCTTGACGCCAACGTATTTCCCAGCGCCGAAGCCGGTTCTCTTGTAGGACAGAACGGTATTGAACGGATCTATAACGAATTGCTGGTCGGGCAGAATGGCCAACGGCTGGTACTGGTCGATAGCCTGGGAAGGGAGGTCGGACTCTTAAGACCGGAACAACCTCCCGTAGTTGGAGGAAGCATCCAGCTGACCTTGGATATGAAACTTCAGCTCGTTGCCGAAAAAGCTCTTACAGGCAAGGTCGGTGCAGTCGTTGCCATGGATCCCCGAAACGGTGAGATCCTGGCCATGGCCAGCGCGCCCTCATTTGATCCCAATGCTTTCTCGGCCAGGCTTTCCCAGAAAGACTGGAATGCCCTGTTGGAAGATCCCGATCGTCCAATGCAGAACAGGTGCATTCAGAACAGCTACTCGCCGGGTTCCCTGTTCAAAATTATAATGGCGGTAGCAGGGCTGGAGGAGGGAGCCCTCGACAACAATACATTTGTTACCTGTACGGGTTCTGCGGACTATTACGGCAGGACTTTCGGGTGCGGTAATAAAAAGGGACACGGGCGCATTCGCCTGGAACAGGCCATAGCGCAATCCTGTAATATTTTTTTCTATGAATTGGGTAAAAACCTCGGGATTTCAAAAATAGCCCGGCATGCTGCTGACTTCGGACTGGGTGAGACAACCGGGGTGGACTTGCCGGGAGAACGAAGCGGAATTGTTCCCAGCCCGGAATGGAAGGAGAAAACCCGGGGAGAACCGTGGTACCTGGGTGAGACAATCCCGGTTTCTATAGGGCAGGGCGCTGTCAGTACGACGCCGCTGCAGATTCTACGTGCTGTATCTGCGCTGGCAAACGGAGGGGACGTGGTCACCCCCCACCTTTTACTGACTGCGGAACACGGTCTAAATAAGCCGGAATGGCCGCTAAGGCACGTCCCGATCGACGACAATACCCTGCGAACAATCCGTGAAGGGATGTGGAAGGGGGTCAATGGCGCCGGGGGTACAGGCTATAACGCTGCAATTAGAGGGATTGAAATATGCGGTAAAACCGGCACAGTGCAGATTGTGAGTAAGGAGACTAAAAAACGGGTTCCGGGAACTGGGGATGATCATGCCTGGTTCGCCGGTTTCAGCACGAAAGAGAATCCCGAAATCGCCGTTGTTGTATTTATCGAGAATGGGGGGAAGGGCGGTGTAGCCGCAGCTCCTCTGGCGAGAAAAATATTCGCTGCCTACTACGACAGGGAGAATTAATCGCTATGGATCGGCGATTGCTGATTGGTTTCGACTGGCTCTGGCTTCTGACTCTACTGGCTTTGTCCGGAGTCGGTATCGTAGCTATCTGGAGTACAACGGACGGCACGAGTCTGGATTCCTATTTCGGCAAACAGGTTATTTACCTGTGCTGCGCCCTGATGGTCTTTCTCGCTCTCCTGTATTTCGATTACCACGTTTTTTCCGATTTCATAGTGTTTATTTATGCGGCCGGAATGGTGCTGCTTGTTCTCGTCCTCGTAATCGGAGTTTCCGTCCATGGTAACAGAAGCTGGATCGATCTGGGATTCTTCTCATTCCAGCCTTCTGAAGTAATGAAGATTATCGTAATAATCGCTCTGGCCAAGTACTATTCCAGGATCGAAGGGGAGTATTTAGGACTGAAGGATCTCCTTATCGGAGGTCTCATCGTATTTGTTCCCATGTTTATGGTCGTACTGCAAAGGGATTTGGGCACGGCCGTCACTTTCATGCCTATTTACGCTGTTCTTTCCTGTCTTGCGGGTATCAAGAAAAAACATATTGTCTTTCTCATTTTTGTCGTGATCGTTGCCGCTCCCCTGGGCTGGTTCAGTCTGCAGGGATATCAAAAGGGGCGGATTGTAAATGTCCTGAATCCTTCGAGCGATCCCTACGGATTGGGGTATCAATCCCGGCAGTCCGAGATTGCCATTGGCTCGGGGAAACTTCTGGGAAAAGGGTTCAAGCAGGGAACGCAGGGCAATCTTGGTTTCCTGCCGGCCCGACATACGGATTTCGTTTTTGCGGTATTGGCGGAAGAACGGGGATTTGTCGGCAGTATTACGCTTTTAGGACTGTTCCTGTTCCTTTACTACCGATTGTTTCGAACGGCCAGGGAGGCAAAAGACAAAATCGGCATGATGATTGTCGCCGGAGTTCTGACCCTGGTGATGTTTCACATGACAATCAATATCGGAATGGTGGAAGGACTGCTCCCTATACTGGGCATCCCGCTCCCCTTTGTCAGTGCCGGCGGGTCGGCACTGGTTACCTATTATGCAGCAATGAGTCTCTGTATGGGAGTGTGGTTGAGACGTTACGTCAATTAACAATAAGCAGTGTTGGGCACATTTTCTGAAATAGTTATGGTTTATAAGAAAAGGAGTCAGGAGCCTGGTGTCAGATTAAACCACTGTGAGTAGTGTAGATAATGTTTTTGTCCGGTAATTCCGGATTGTCGGAAAGATATGTATTCCTCCCGGTTCCTTACTCCTGACTACTGGTCTCTGAGATGTTCTTGCAATCGGACTTCAACACAACTACCATAGTTATTTCAGGCTAGTCTAAACCGAAGAATTAATAGCGACACTGCTTTTATTATAGGAAAAGTTATTGAGATTACGGGTCGCGAATCCACGGTGAGTGTATGATTCGCCACTAGAGAAAAGGATATCAAGTCGGGAATATTGCGATAACCGTTATAAACGGCATCCGTTGAGTCTACCCGGATGGGAACGGTTTTCCTTGAGTAAATGTGCCGTATTTTGAGGCATGTGAGAGATTTATGCGTCAGTACCATGCTTATTTCTCGGGAATAAAGACAATCCCGGTGTGAATAGCTACAGGTAAATTGCGCTGAATCCCGGCAATATCGATTTCCCGCCGCATCTGATTTCTACTGCGAAACCCCACCGTATTTGCGCCGCCACAATTTGGAGCAATTCAATGATTAAAGAGATGATCGTTGCCAGCACGGCTCTGGAGACGAAAGTAGCGATTTTGGAAGATGACCAATTGGCTGAGCTCTATATAGAGAGAAATCGCAATCGGAGCATCTACGCGAATACATATAAGGGAAAAGTGACAAAAGTACTCCCCGGTATGCAATCCGCTTTTGTGAACATAGGCCTGGAAAAGGACGCCTTTCTCTATGTTTCAGATTTAATAGAGGATACGGATGAATATGACCAGGTATACTCAGCTGTCGAAGAGCGGATAGACCAGTCTTCAGCTGAATCGGAAGAACCGGAGCGTCCGCAGCGCAGAGACAGGAGAACCGAAAAGGGCCGGTCCCGGGATCGCCGGGATCGCCCCGAGAGATCAAGATCAGGATCCTCGCGATCGTCCTACAGGGGGTGGCAACCGACCACTCCGGTGGAGCAATGGAATATAAGTGCCGAGACGGAACGGGAGGCGGAATCTCGTCTGGAGTCGGATTCACCCTATAAATCATCGGATATCCCCGAGTTGCTGGAGTTGCCGGTGAAACAGGAAACGCAACCTGAACAACCGTTGGAACCAATGGAATCATCCTCACAAGAGGGTTTGGCGGTTTCTGCCACCAGCGAGGTATCCGTGAATGCCGAAACTCCGCCCCTGGATTCAGCATCTATCAGGGATGACGGAGAGTCGGTGCCGTTTGCTGCAGAACCGGAAAAATCCCGACCGGGATTCACGCGTCGCCGCGGGGCGGCGACGCGCAGAAAACGGTATGCCTCCTCACGGAATACGAATCGTGCGGAACCGCAATCCATCGACACCTTGTTGCAGGAAGGCCAGGAGGTTCTGGTGCAGGTAGCTAAGGAACCCATAGCGAAAAAGGGGGCCCGCGTTACCAGTCATATCGCCCTTCCGGGGCGCTATCTTGTGTATATGCCGACGGTAACACATATAGGCGTTTCCCGTAAAATAGGATCGGAAGCGGAACGGCTGAGATTGAAGGACATTATCCTCAAACATCGGGACCGGTTCCCGGGTGGAATCATTGTTCGGACCGCAGCGGAGGAGCACAGCGAAGAAGATCTGGTCAATGATTTGAATTTTCTTGTCAGGCTGTGGGACGATATTCGGACCCGGGCGGATCAAGCCTCTGCCCCCGCCCTTATTCATGCCGAGATGAACCTGGTCCAGAGAATTCTCAGGGATCATTTTTCCTATGAATTCGCCGCGATCCGGGTGGACGACGAGAATGAATACCAGCGGATTGTGGAGTTTGTGGACAAGATTTATCCTAACCTGGTACACCGGGTCAAACTCTACACCAAAGAAAACTACATTTTCGACGAATACGGTATTACCCCCGAAATAGATAAGCTGCTTCACCCGAAGATCTGGTTGAAATCCGGCGGATATATAGTCATTAATCAGACAGAGGCTCTTGTAAGTATCGATGTTAATACCGGAAAATTTGTCGGTCGCAGCAACAGCCTCGAAGAAACAATCACGCGAACAAATCTCGAAGCGGTAAAGGAAATCGCCCGGCAACTGAGGCTGAGGGATCTGGGCGGCATTATCGTTGTCGACTTTATCGACATGGATGAGAGGAAGAACCGGAAACGTGTGATGGAGGCTCTGTCCGAGGAGATTGCCAAAGACAAGTCACCCAGCAAGGTATTGGAATTCAACGAGTTCGGATTAGTAGCGATCACCCGGAAGAGGGTTAAGCAATCACTGGAACGTGCCCTGTGCCAGCAATGCCCCTATTGTTCCGGATCGGGCATGGTGAAGTCGGTCGCTACGACATGTTACAGCATCTACCACGAAATAGAGAAGATGGCTGAACATATGGACGAGCGTTCCGATCTGATGATCCGGGTGCACCCGGATGTCGCACGCGCCTTGCGGGAATCCGAGTCGGGCGTGGTGGAAGAGATCCGTCACCTGCTGAAAGATATAGACGTGATCATTAAGGCCGATCCGACCCTTCACATTGAGCACTTCAACCTGGTGAACTGATCGAAAATATCACCACCGGGTATTCTGCGAACCCTTCCATGGTGGCAATGCCTGTATGAATGACATTCATGGATGAGTGAAAGAATAGCCGGGTGAGATTCTTCTAAAGGCACGACTGGCGAGTATTTTCACATTTTCTTCTGCATCGGGCACCAGGAAGCAGGCGGCTATATTTCGACGGTCCGCCCAGGGCAATCCTCTTTCAGGCCCCATTACGTACAGTGCCGTAGATAAGATGTCGGCACTCAATGCCTGTTCGTGCCACACACTGACCGAGCCGTTGAAATCCGCGGGTTTTCCGGTTCGGGGATCCAGAATATGTCCCAACCGTCTGTTTTCCACTTTTCTGTCCCGTTCGGAACCTCCGCTGGTTGCCAGGGATCCTGATTGTAAAAGAATGGATAAAAACGCCTCTTCCCGGCGCCGGGGGTGTGCGATAGCGACAGGCCATCCCGATTTTCCCACCGGCGATCCATGGACGAGAATCTGCCCTCCAAGGTCTACCATCCAGGCATCGTCTGCGCCATATACGCTACGGATCCTGTCCAGAGCCTCTCCTTTGCCGAACGAACCGGTGTCCATGTGGATGTCCCTGGTCTTGCTGATCCGGTACTTGTTTCTATCCAGTTTATAGTGCTGCATGCCCGTGTCCTGTTTGCCGGCTTCAATGGATCCGGCTGTCGGCCATCGTCCTCCTGTTTTTATTTCATACGCTTCCAGGAGTTTCCCGACTGTCGGATCGAAAGTTTTTTGAGTCTCTTTTGACCAGTAATGCAGTTGCAGGAAAAGTGCGATATTCGAAGGTCCGGTTTCCATGTGCACACCAACAGGCAGACGGTTGAGCCGGCTTATAATGCTGTCGTCTTTCCATGTGCTCAGTTCATCTTCAGTCTCTTCCAGAATGCGCACCATGGACTCCATTCGGGCTACAGCCTGTTCGGGTTCCTGTGAAAGGTATTTTAGGGTGCAAACCGTTCCCATCAGGTAAACCCGGCGGCTTTTTATCTCCGACACAACCTTCCGATCTTTATCTTGGGGATTTGGGATCTGTTCACTGAAGGAAATTTGTGTCCATTCTGGCGACCGGGAGGTAGAAGAAAAGTTATGTGACGTTACGTGGATTCCGGAAATGTTCCAGAGTAGCCATAGCATCGATAGGAACAGGGAAGTTACGGTGAATCTCATTTTCTCTCCAGAACCCGGTCGACGGCAAGTATCCGGCGAACGGCTTGATTGGTGGCCTTGCCTGTAAGAGTGGCTCCTGCCATTGGGCGGATTGCTCGATCGATATTCAGGTCCTCGTTTAGAATTTTCCCTTCATACTGGCGATAAAATCCCTCTGTAGCCTGGTAATCCGGAGGTTCGTAAGATGCCGTTACTTCTATGCGCAGAACCTTGCCGTGAGTGTCCAATACGATCAGTAGACTCTCTTTTTTTGTACGAACAGCATGGGTGTCCACATAGCCTCTTGCGATTGGAGCGCCCGCTTTCAGAATCGTATAGCGGGCTATCAGCGCGCTATGGACTTCTACCCCGGAAAGAGTTCTGACTTCTTCCAACTGGGCTTTGGTTAGGAAGACGGTTTCCGCCTGAATTCCGGTATCCGGAAAGAGGGCGGCCAGTGCCTGCTGGCGTGTGATGAAGTTTTCGCCTGCAGCCACTGGTCCGCTGCAAAGAGCTAGGATTTTTGCCAATCCAAGAATGGCTGTAAAGATTCGAACTGTTTTCATTCGCGACTTTTAAAAGTTATATCCCAGATTGATATTGAACTGATTGATCCCTGTGCCTGCTCGGTTCCGGTGCCACTGATAGTCGCTTTTGATAACTATGTTTGTTATGGGTCGGAACTCCAGTCCGGCCGTGTGAATCTTCTTTTCCTGTGAAGGATCCTTTTCGTACCCGGCCGGTACGCTGGATTGTGTGTTCAATTTCTCGAACCGATAATAGGGTGTCAGGTGTATCGTGTCGTTATGCTGAGATAAAACGTTATACCCGACTTGCATATATCCGCCCTGCAGTACATCTCCGACGGANNATAATCCCCTGAGATCCAGACCCCGCACCTGAACCTGGGCATGTATTTCGCGGATTATAGTGCGCACTTTATAGTTCTGTCCGGATTCCAGAACCTGTTTCTGCCCGGAGCCTCCCATGTAGATAGATCCTCCGAGCAGCATGCCCGGAGCCGGATTTAAATCCAGGCGTCCCACGAATGCGAAGTCTTCCGCTTTTGCCTTGGCGCCCTTCTGTCGTCCGCCGCGAATGCCGTTTGCGCTATAGCCGGTGGCATTTAGCCCGTTGACCAAGTAGGCGCGATAGCTGATCATTCCAGCCGAGCCCAAAACACCGAAACCGCCTTCTCTCCAGGTTGTAGGAATGATCCGGGATTCGGTTTCGCTCCGGCGTGTTCCCAGAAAAGCAACGGGTTCGTGATATTCGTTGGTCAGACCCATGGGGACCAGAAGAAGGCCTCCGCGAACATTCAGATATCTGTTTGCCATAAATTCGAGGTAAGCGAATTCCACAGATACCTCTCCGCCCTTTCCCGTGCTGGCATGTTCAAACTCAATCTCCGAATTGAGGATAAACCTGTCGTTGAATCTATATCCCGTGTAAAGAATTGCTCGCAGGAAATCCAGTTGGCTTGTCTTGTCCGCTGGAACGTCTGACTGATCACGGTCAGAGAAATTTTCGTACAGCATTTCACCGTATCCTGCTATCGAGACTCCCTGTTTCTTGCTATAAACCTTGGATGCCGAAGGACCTAGCCCCATGGTGGACGCCTGGTCGGGCGTAATTTCGGTTTCCGGCTCGCCGCTTCTCATTTTCTCGACTTCCTCTGCGAGAATGACTAGTTGGCGCTGTAATTCTTTAATCTGGGTTTCCTGATTTTCCATGGAAGCCCGGGCTGTATTCGGATCGGCAGTCTGGATTCTTAAGGTTTCTTCCATCGATTTTAGCCTGAGCTCCAGTTCCTGAATTTTTCCCTGAAGGATTTTTTCCTCCTCGTCTGCTCCGAAGGATGTAAGGGGCAAAAGGGAAAGCAGCAATAATGCCAGTAGAATTTTTATGCTTTTTCTGTTCATCAATTTTCTCCCAATAAGACTGCTTCTAATTGATAATGAAAATAGATTTCAATTATAGGTGAAGATTTTCCAGATGCAACAAAATAATGAAAACAAGTTTCATCTAATGGAACATCCGTTGAAGTATGCGGGGTAATACAGATTCAAGAACAACGGGAAGGTGGTTGTATCAGTAAATCTTGAATGGTTTTTCTTCCTTCATTTCTCACAATTTATTGGAAGCGACTGCATTCCTGTAAAGTGGTAAAAGAATACTCACGTGCGTGTGTTTTCATTCATTCTTAAAAATATCGAAATCTAGAGGACTCCCTTCCAGTTTCGTGTGTTTGGAATCCACCGAGTCCCGGAATTGCAAACCCTCGGAATCGAAGGGCTCGTTAAATTCCGCGTATTTGAAATTCGCGTTTTCCAGGAAGATGCAATTTTTCAGACTTACACCGCGCGGAAACTTGGTGTATTTAAAATCCGCACTATTGAAGAACTTAACAGCTGTGAAATCAACCGTTTCTTGTAATTTCGTATATTTGAAATTTGCATCGCCCTGGAATTCGGATGCCATGAAATCGGCGTTTCCGTGAAACTTTGTGTATTTGAAGTTCGCCTCTTTGTAAAACAGGGAATAGGCAAAGCTGGTCCCGGTAGAAAATTTTGCATATTTGAAGTTGGCCTGGCCGGAGAAACGGGACCGGGCAAATCCCGCCCGGTTCAGGAATTGCGTATATTTAAAAAGAGCTTCTTTTTGGAAAGATGCGTTGTTGAAATCGGCGATCCCATGGAAAACCGAATACTTGAAAGCGAAATCCCCGCGGAACTCGCAGCCGTAAAATATGGCGTCCTCATGGAAACTGACATTATGGGTTTTATTTTTCAATTTTTCGTGACGATATGCGATTACGTCACCCAGGAAGATGCAGTCTTCGAATATAACCGGAACCCGGACGTGATACCGGATCTCATTAGAGCCAATTATGGGCTCCCTGTCCTGCAAGGTTGTAAGATTCAGATCCCCGACAATTTCAACCTTACGATACTCAACAATCCCGCCCGCATCGATGCTTTTCAGGATATCTTCCGCCTCAATTTTCTCCCGCGCCGATACCGGAACGGCGATAAGTATCAACATAATGATGAAAAAGATGGACTTTGCCATATCGTACTCTCCGATTAGGTAATGGTCTGAGACACGGAAATTCCGCTTCTGATTATCTATATACGAATATTCGGGAATTAAGGTTCACAACAGAATGAATTTTTCCGGCAATATCGGTCTGTTCCGAGCGCAGGGCGTTTGAAGGATCAATGCAAACCACCCCGGACCGGGATTTTTCTAAACCGCCTTGGATTTATAAGTATTGGTTTTATTGTTAAAGGGTCTTCTATTGACAACAGAAAGCTATAATATTCTATAGATCAATGTAAGACTGTTACAGATCAACTCGACGGATGGAATGGGCAATGTTCAAAAAACTGCTACCGATCCGTTTTACCTGATCAAGGCAAAAGAAATCTATGAATGTCTTGAAGAGGCTACAGATCACTGTGACGTATGCCGGTCATAAAATGGGGCGTTGCCGAAAATATTGTCCTTGCCTGAATGCGTACCCTGCCGGGATCGGCTTTGATAGCCGCCCTTGTTTAACTTGTTGTTAGTGCTTTCAGAGTGGAATAAATTTCAGGAATGGGTTATGTGAAATGGGCATGAGAATAGTTAGACTCACCCTGATTGTCTGCCTGTTGTCCGTAATGGCACGCTCCCAAACACAGGATACAAAGGATGTTCGGGAGCTTATAACCTCCTTTAAGACCGATTCCCGGGGCCCCTTTGAAGCCATACGCTGGTTCTGTCCCGATGGCAGTGTACTTCCGCCACAACAACGCTGCACTCAACCCGGTGGAATACAGCATGGCCTGCTGAAATCCGCAGTCCGGAGCCTGGCACGAGAACGGGGGATTTACATTGGGCAGGTATTGGCCGGAACTCCTTACGACGATTTTCTCGACCCGGGAAATGGATTCTCGCGGCTGCTGCAGTACCACATCGAGCAGTACCTTCAATCTGTGGATGACGGCTGGATATTCCGCAGGGCGCGTTATTATCGCGGTGCTTTTCAGGCTGAAGATGAGGAAACCTGGGGAAAGAATTTCCTGCTATGGATGGTTGCTCAGGATGCGTTGGCAAAAGACCATTTCTACCTGTTGCGTCAGGCCGCCAGGCATATACCGCACAGGGCAACGGACGATCGCCTAGCCGAAATCCGGGTGCTGGCCAAGGTCATTTCGGACGAACTGCCCGGATTCCTGCAAATTCGGATTAAAATCCACGGTCAGCCCGATGCGAAGGATCTGGATGCGGTCCGGTACTTCTACAACCGCAACCGCGCAAAGCTGACGGAAGAACTGAGCGCAAAATTCCGCCGCCTGATTTCGGAACTGGAATTGGCATACAGACCTTTCGATTTTAAATCTTTCGGCTTGTACCGGGACGGACTGCCGGTAAATTCCAGGGCCGGAACTGCAATCCAGCGCTTGATGGACCGTTACCAGGAATCTGCGGGGACGTCGCCGCAGCGATTTGAAGACCTGGCGGACGCCTTATGGACACTGCGGCAGGAATTTACCGAAATGCCCGCCGCGGGACGGTTGACGGCCTTGGATACATCCATCGAAATAGAGCGTCTTTTATACAAGGACGCCGGGGCGTGGAAGCCGGCCACCCTGGGAGAGATGATAAGAAAAACGCATGCTCTGGCCCTGGGATCCGTCGGGGCCGGGTACCTCGAGTTCTGGGAATGGGAGAAGATCCACGACCGGATCAATCCCCCGGGAACCGGCGGCGAAATTTCCTTGGAGCACATGACGGAACTTGCGAACAGTGCCCGCCGGTTCGTCGAATGGGGAAGCGGTTTGGTGCTGGCCTTGTATGAACCGGCCGTAGAGGTTTTCTCCCGTTTTGAACCGCTTACAGGAGGATTTATTGACGAGCAGGTGCGCGCCTCGATATTGCTTCCGTTGGGGGACACAGCGGGGGAGTTGCGTGAATTTACCGTGAAGAAAACCGGGCTCGGGAACCGCGTTCTCGGCTTGCGCAATCCTTCCGGTTTTTACGGACTGAATCCCGGCTATGCGCTCGGTGAACTCGTGGTACTGGACGGGGAAATGGTGCCGTTCGATTTTCCATTCAAGCCTGACAAGATCTACGTCCTTCCGGTCGCACCGCCGGATTTGAAGCCGGTCGCGGGCATTCTGACTGCGTCCGAAGGAAATCTCGTGTCGCATGTACAGTTGCTTGCCCGTAACCTGGGCATTCCCAATGCGGTTCTTTCTCGTCAGAATATCAAGGATCTTTCGGCCTTCAACGGACAGAGAATTTTCTTAGCGGTCTCGCCTGGAGGCGTTGTTATACTGAAGCGCGCCGAGGAATTGACTGCTACAGAACGGGAACTCGTGGAGGCCCGCAGCCGTCCCGAAGAGAAGGTCCGGGTTCCTGTTCAGCGGCTTGATCTGAAGAATACTCGCCTGCCGCGACTCAGCGAATTGCGGGCGGGGGATTCCGGGCGGATCGTCGGTCCCAAAGCGGCAAACCTGGGCCAGCTCAAATCCATGTTTCCGGACTGTGTAGGGGAAGGCCTGGTTGTCCCGTTCGGTATTTTCCGTCAACATCTCGAACAGGCAATGCCGGATTCGGATCAGAGTTACTGGCGGTATCTACAGGAGACCTTTTTGCACCCCGATGCCGATCAGGAGGCCGGTGACGGATCCGAGGAATGGATTCTGGAACGTTTGAAATACCTGCGCGAAGCGATCCGGAGCATGCCTTTTCTGCCGGGATTTGAAGAGGATCTGCGAAAGCAGTTCGCTTCGGCATTCGGCGGTCCCGTCGGCCGTGTGCCTGTTTTCATACGAAGCGATACGAACATGGAGGACTTGAAGGACTTTACCGGCGCGGGCCTGAATCTGACGGTTTTCAATGTCGTGGATGAAGAGCGTATTTTTCAGGGTATCCGCGATGTCTGGGCGTCGCCGTATTCTGAAAGAAGCTACCGCTGGCGCCAGAAATACCTCCTGAATCCGGAAAATGTCTACCCGTCCATACTGATCCTTCCCTCGGTCGACGTCGAAAAGTCGGGGGTCCTTATAACCACCGGTATCGTGAGTCAGAACGCGGAAGATACGACGGTCGCATTCAACCGTGGGGCGGGTGGCGCGGTGGAAGGCCAGCGTGCGGAAACATACCTGATCCGTTCGGACGGTACCGCGCTGCTACTGAATCCGGTGAGGGAAACCCGCTACACGACTTTGCCGGCGAACGGGGATACATCCAAAACATGGAGCGGTTTCGCCTCACCAATTCTGTCTGACGGGGATCTGGCTCTTCTCGATTCCTTGTCGATGGATATCCGTAACCAGCTGCCGGGCATGCCGGGTATGGATTCCCGGGGCCCCTATGATGTTGAACTCGGTTTCAAGGACGGCAAAATCGCGCTGTTTCAGGTGAGGCCTTTTGTTGAGAACAAGCGTGCGAAATCTTCCCTTTACCTGCGCTCCCTGGATTCCCGGCTGCCTGAATCCGTGCGTGTTTCCCTGGAGGAAAACATTTATCCGGAGGATTCGAAATGAAGCATCTTCTCTGCGTCCTGCTAACTTGCCTCGTTGCCTTTATGCAATTTGCATGGTCCTATCCCATCGATGGATATTCGCTGACCGGGATCCGCCGACTGAACCGGCTGCAACAGATCCTGGACGGAAAATCTCGCGGGACCGCGCCGGTAAAGGGAGCGTGCCGTTCCATTCAAGATATCAAACTCAATCTCCAGGGCGAACGCGGGGAAAGTTTGGCGGTACTGCCGGTTCCGGACCCGGAACTCCAGAGGGAAATCGATACACTGTTCCCGGATCGTCATGAAAGCTATTGTCTCGCTCTCCTCGATATCACTCCTGGGAGGAAAGTGCGATACGCGGGGCGGCAGGAGGACCGGCAGCTGTCCCCGGGCAGTGTCGGGAAGCTGGTTATTCTTGCCGGCCTGTTTAAGGAACTGAAGCGTCTGTATCCCTCCCCTGAAATACGACATGCGCTGCTGAAGAACAGAACCGTGATAGCCGACAAGTGGATTCTGACCGACGAGCATGAAGTGCCGATATTCGACATCGAATCCGGAAAATATGCAAACCGGATCATTCGAGAGGGGGATGTTTTTTCCCTCTACGAATGGGTGGACCACATGATTTCGGCCAGCAACAATTCCGCGGCAAGCACCGTATGGAAAGAAGTCCTGCTGATGCGGGCGTTCGGGTCGGGATACCCCCCTTCGCTGCAGCAGGAGAAGGACTATTTTGATAAGACGCCGAAGACCGAACTTCGGGATCAGGCCATGACCATTAACGATCCTTTACGCGACGCGGGTATTTCAGCACGCGACTGGCAACTGGGCAGTTTTTTCACCCGCACGGGAAAACAGATCGTTCCCGGCGGCGGCGGAAGCGTAGCCACCCCCAAAGGCTACCTCCAGTATCTCGTCGCGGTTGAACGGGGCTTGATGGTGGATTCCTGGTCGAGCCTGGAAATCAAGCGTTTGATGTACATGACGGCGCGACGCATACGATACGCCTCCGCTCCCCGTCTGAACGAGGCCGCCGTGTACTTCAAGTCCGGCAGTCTCTACCGCTGCAAGGCGGAGCCGAACTTCAAATGCGGAAAGTATATGGGCAATGTCGAAAATGTCATGAACTCGGTGGCGATTGTGGAGCATCCGGACGGTCGTGTCTACCTCGTCGGGTTGATGTCGAACGTCCTGAAAAAGAACTCGGCCGTCGAACATCAGACTCTGGCGACATATGTCGACCGCATTCTGGAAAAACAACCGACCAAGTAGCTCTTCAGCCGAGATACTGCATGCGCTGCAGGGCGAATTCGGCCATCTTTCTCAGACCGGAATCGGGGCTGTCGATCAATTCGCCTATCAACGGAACGTAGACGTCGTCCCTCAGTTGGGCGATCAGGTAAAGGACTCTTATTTTCAACTCCCGGTCGCTTCCGGCCAGTATGGAGGCAAGATGGGGGAGTTCTTTTGTTCCCCGGTCTGCGCCGAGCTGTTCCAAAGCTTCATCGGCAATCCCTCCCATGGTGGAGGATTCAATCAGAGGAATTAAAGTGCGTTTCAGTCCCGGTTCCATGACATTGTCGAGAAATTCCACGGCGTTAATCCGCAGGTCCGGCTCGTTGCTTTTAATGCCGAGATAGGCATTATAGATATCGTCCGGGGGATATTTCAGGCCGAGAAGCCTGAAGATCCGTTCGAGAGCATAATCCAGCCGAACTTCAAGCGCCTCAATGAACTGCTTTCTTGCTTGGTGGATTTCCTCTCCGGCTATATCCTCACTATCCGTTTTTCGGCGTTGTGCGTAGTAGAAGATCAGGAGATCCGTGTAGATCCGGGCTTCGACCAGGATGGAATCGGCGACGCTCCTTTCGTCAAAACGCAGATGCGGAAAAGCCAGGCGCATGCGGTTGAGCGCCTTGATGATTTCATATCGCAGTGCATGGTCTGTTTGATGCAATTCCGAAAAAAGTATATCCACGGCTCTCTGTGTCCCGATGCCGGCGATGATTCTCGGGATCTGCTTCAGGACCTGGGGCCCTTCCTTATGGATGTGCATCACTTCCGTCAGCGTGTCGAGAATGCCCGGTCCGTAATTTTTAAAGGCCGATTGTGCCGCCGACATCATTCCCGGATCCTTCAGGTATCGCATCAGGACGGGAATAAACTCTTGGTCACGGGTGTAGCCGGCAGCCATGACCGCTTCCTTTTTAATTTCGGGATTCGGATCATTCAGTAAAATATGCAGATACGGCCATAGCGCGCGGAGATCTCCGGCCCCGATGATTCTGGCGCAGAGAATTTTGCTCGAATACTGGTCTTCTTCATCGGAAATATTCCGGATGTTTTTGAGTTCGGTTTCGACCAGATCCCGCAGGGCGAATTGTTTTTTTATCGCCTGGTTGTTGCGGCTTTCCCTCGACAGGCACAGTAAAGCGCTCAGGCGGATCAGGTTGTCGGCGTGGCGGAGATAATCGTCTATCCATTCCGGCCGCCTGTAGTAATAGCAATGGAGCAGGTACTGGAACGCTTCGGCTTTGATATCGATATCCTCGTCACGAACGAGGCGCTCTGCGGCATCAATAAATTCTTCGGTTTTCTGGTGGCATATCCATTTCAGCACTTCCAGCCGGATAGCGGGATTTGTGTGTTCAATCAGGGAATGCATGGGTGGGAGCAGTCTCGGGTTTCGGACCGTCCCGATCATCTTCAGCACCTCCAGGATCTGGCGCTCGTTGTCGCCCTGGAGAATTTCGATAATGCCGCCGAATACGGATGTATTGCCGAGGTCGGGAACGTGGTTGTTTTTGCTGCCCGCCGATTCGATTTTCAGGCGGAAAGACTGGATGTATTCCTGCCGGATGCGAAATGCCAGATACATCCACAGAAAGATCAGGAGGATGCTTACCGCGGCGACTCCCCGAACGTTGAATCCCAGAACATAGGTCAACAGAACGAGCAGAAGCCCGCCGATGCCGGTTGCAAAACTGTCGACGAATACGTCGATAAAGGTTTTAGTTTGATTCTTGCTTTCCGCGGGGATAGGCAATGATAGCAGCTCAATGCCGGCTTTGTTGACGGAATTCTTCAGGCTGCCGTCCGCGATTTTAATGAATATCGCACTCCAGAGCACTGGATTAATCAGGATGGCCGCGGCTCCCAGAAGAATACCGGCGGGAAGGAAAAACAGGGATACGCCGACTCCGAAAACTCCGACAACACGCCGGGTGAGCAGGAGCTGGATTCCCAGGGAAATAATATTCAGGGTGGAAAGCCAGAATCCGAAGAAGGCCGTCAACTGGTCCTCTTCCAGGATTTTTTCCGAGGCAATGGCTCCGAACTGAAACTCGACCAGTTTGGCCACCAAAACGCCGATGCCGATAATGCTGGCCAGGAAGGTCAGATGCCGTGAGTTTGCAATCAACCTGAGCGGATTGTTGGAAACGCGTTTTACCTGCTCCTGCTGCCGGGTGCCGATATGAATGCGGTGGCGCTCATTCTCCGTCCATATCTTGCGCACCAGTACAATGCAGATGGAAAGCGCTGCGATGCAGAGGAAAATCAGGTTCGCGCTGCCGATAACAGGGGCCAGCAGGTTTGTGACGTACCCGCCCGTGATACCTCCGGCTATGGCGCCCGCGCCGATATAGCTGAACAGGCGTTTTGCCTCGCGGGAATTGAATGTCATGTTCGCCAGAATCCAGAACTGGGCCGTGGCCAAAACCGCGAACATCGCGACGAGTACGTAGAATGCGTACAATGCCCAGCCTTTCATGTAATCGTAACTCAGCAGCGCCCAGAACACGGCGAAGGCCGCGATAACGCCGAACAGCGTTCGGGTGATCAGTCGATCTAAAGGGTATAAACGCAAAAGGCGGGAATAGACCGTCGAGCCTAAAGCGGCGAAAACCGCCACAAGGATGAAAACGATCGGAAGCTGTTCGGCGCCGAATTCGGAGAGGAAAAGCGAGTTGCACACCGGCTTGACGATCATCAGGGACGAGATGACCAGAAATATGTAGCACAGCATGAGGGTGGCGCGTTTGCCCTCCCCCTCGCGAATGTCGAATAGTTTGCCGGCCGCCGTTCTGATCGTTGGCCAGACATCCGTTTTGCTTACTGGCATATGTTCGACTAAGGTCTCTTCTGTTTCAGGACATCTTCAACGGCCGGAATCAGATTTCGCAGAATCTGTTCGCCCCTGGAATCTTCTATCAACCCCACCACGATATAGCGTCGCCAAACCGGTCCCCAGACCAGAGCGGAGTCGGAATGCCACTGTTGCCAGGTGCCCGACTTGCGGTAAATTTCTGCCCTCGGCACCAGTTTGAGTAGAGTAACGACAAACTTGTGCCTGATTTCCGGGGCGATCATATAGTCCAGCATTTCGGCGCTGCGTTCCCGGCTGACCAATTGTCCCATTGCCAGCAGATAATAAAAACGGCAGACCTGGCTGGCGGTAGCGCCGTGGCTGGTTCCTAAAACGGGATCCGGGTATCGCTTTCCCCCTTTTGCATAAAGTTTGCCGACCCAGAGACCGCCACCCCAGTTTGGATCATAGAGCTCGTAGCGGGGATCCCGAAGAACTTTTTCAATCGCCGGCGACCCGCCTACGAGTTGCATCATTCTTGTCGCCGCACCGTTGTCGGAACGGCTGATCATAATGCGCATGTCGTTTCGAATGTCCGGAGTTTCCTTGATTGTGCCGTCTTCCAACGCCTGTTCGGCGGCAAGGAGAATAGCCAATTTGGGCAGGCTGGCCGCATACATCATCGTATTGCCGTTCACGCGGGCAAAACGCACATTGTTGATATCGCTCATGTCAACGATGCCTACGGCCATTCTGCGACGGCTGATAAGATCTGCCCAAGTTTTATTTTTTTTCAGTCGATCTTCCAGTGCCTTCTGCAAGTCCTTATTAATTAGACTCCTAAGAGGCTTTATTTGGTCCGCAGGCACGGATAGCGGCAACTCCGGGACTGCAAGGTTCTGTGTATATGCCGTAACGGCCCAAAACAAATACATTGCCGATATCAGTATTCTGCGCATAAGTTCCCCTATTCTGCCTATAAAGCCGAGGCTACGGCAATAGACTTTTCTTCGCTTCTTCCCAGAGATCGTCCATTTCCTGAAGAGATGCGTCTTTTAACTCTCTTCCCTTTTTTTTGATTGAGGTTTCAACGTAGCGGAAGCGGCGGTCGAATTTGTCGTTGCTGCGCCGGAGGGCGGTTTCCGGGTCCACTCCCAGGAACCGTGCCGCGTTTACGGCTACGAACAGGAGATCGCCGACTTCATCCATGATCCTGTCGGAACTTTCTTCATCTTGAGCTTCCAACAGCTCCGTAGCTTCTTCCTGCAGTTTTTTTAATATATCCTGTAGGCAGGACCAGTCGAATCCGATGCGGGAAGCCTTGGCTGTCATCTGATAGGCGCGATGCAGGGCGGGAAGCTTCGACGGGATGCCGTCCAGTAGCGATCGCTTCGATTCCGGAAGAGAAGCCGATTTAACGCCCTTTTCGGCCGCTTTGATGTCTTCCCAATTCCTGAGCACCTCCACGGATGTTTTCAACTCCGCATCGCCGAATATATGCGGGTGGCGCCCCGTCATTTTTTCATGGGACCGTTCAATCACATCGGCAAGATCAAATTCTCCCTTTTCCCGGGCTATCTGTGCATGAAACACGACCTGAAAGAGCAGATCGCCCAACTCCTCCTTGAGTTCGTCCGGGTCGTCCATGTCGAGAGCATCCAGCACCTCATACGCTTCCTCAATCAGCATCGGCTTGAGGGTTTCCCTGGTCTGTTCCCTGTCCCACGGGCACCCGTTTTCCCCCCGGAGCTGTTCTACAAGATTGATCAGTTTTTCGATATCCGCCTGCTTTTGATTCATTTCCAAACACTCCCCATACTCCGGATTATTGGCACTAGCCGATGACTTCTTTCAATGCGTCGATAACCTGGGTGGCCTCCGATCGTTTCATCCCTGAAAAGATCGGGAGGCAGATATGGCGCGCGCACATATCTTCGGAAACGGGGAGGGGCTTGACGGCATATTCGGCAAAGACCGGTTGTTTGTGTAGCGGTTCTTCATAAACCTCACCTGCGAGAGAGACGCTGTAGCGTTCGCGCAGTTCGGCCTTCAATGCCTTTCGGTCCTGTGCATTTTTCATCACCGCAATGTACTTGTAATAGTTGCAGACGCCGCCTTCGGGAATTTTGAGCGGATACAGGTTTTCGAATTCCATCAATCCCTTGTCATAGACGGAAGCGATGATTCTTCTTTCTTCAATCATGGCGGGAAGGCGCTCGAGGTGCTTCAGCCCGATGATGGCATGGGGTTCCGACATGCGCCAATTATAGCCCATGCGTACGTGGGCGTTGACCGTGAAACTCGCCTTGCCCTGGTCCCTGTAAATTCGGGATTCCCCGGCGATCCGGTCGTTATCGGTAACGATCATGCCTCCTTCACCCGACGTCATGACTTTAGTCGGGTAAAAACTGAAGGAACCGGCGAGGCCGAACGCCCCGGCGCGGATAGAATGATACGACGATCCGTGAGCGTGTGCGGCGTCTTCAACGAGCCAGAGGCCCTTTTCCCTTGCCAGGTCAACCAGTACCTGAGTCTGTGACGAGACGATACCTCCGATATGAACTAAGATCATCCCGGCAGTTTTGGCGGTTAAGGCTTTCTGGACATCTTCCGGACGGATCGCAAATGATTCGGGATCCATGTCTATTAAAACGGGCTTTCCGCCGGCATGAATGACGGCGGCGGCTGTCGCGAAGAAGGTATTCGTCGGGACAAGGACGTCCTTGCCTTCGATCCCGATCGATCGAAGGATGATTTCCAGCGCGCTGGTCCCGCTGTTTACCGCAATGGCATGACGGGTGCCGCACAGCTCCGCGAATTCTTTCTCAAACTCCGCCCCGTACCTGCCAAGCGTGAGTTGACCGCTGGTAAGCACTTCCTGAATCCGTTCTGCAATCCAGGTGCGGTCTTCCGGTAAGAATTGAATTTTTGCTGCTGGAACCTTTGCCATTACATATTCCTTTCTGTGATTGTATTAAAACTAAAGCAGCCGGTGTGCCTCGGCACGTTTATGGAATGCTTCCCCGTGTTCACTGGGAATCAAACCAACGGCATTAATCTTTATAGCGGTGGATAGAGGCAAGTTCCATATGTGCCGCTTTCGAAAAGTTCTCCGGAATTTCCACGAATCACTGGTATGAGAATTCAGCCAAGATCGCTGAAGGCTATCGTTCGAATGCCGCCATCCTGCAGCGCCTGCAACAGCTGTTTGCTGGTCAAGGTTCTGAACTCTTCTTCATGCACGTAGTCAGGCATGGTGGCATCGATTTCCGGACAACGCCGGGTCGCCGGATGAAAATGCAGTTCGGTGATCCCGGGCGGCAAGTTCTGGATGAATCGAAGAACCGGCTCCAGGCTCATCGCGCCGCTGTCCGCCATGCCGAACAGAGAATCATTATAGCGGATTTGAGCCTTTTGGAGCATTCGCTTCATAACCGCCAGCCACGGATAAAGGAAAATCCGGAATACAATCCTGGGCACAAGTCCTTTCCTCGAAGCTTTCCACGATCGAATCGGCGGTTCGTTCGGCAGTCGAACCGCCTTCAATCCGAATTCCTTGCCAACTTTTAAGATCAGGCGCAGAATCGTCGGATGCAGGTGCATGTGATTGTGGGCGTTGACATGATCCAGGGGGAGTCCCGTCTTGTGAAATTTTCTAAACTGTTCCCGAATTTCCGATTCGAGTTGTTTCCTTATTCCAGGGTAGAAAAAGTATTTGAATCCCGTATTTACGAGATGTGTTGAAAATTCTCTCCTAGAATTCACAAGATCGGGAATTTTATCCGGAGGAAGTACGGATTTTCCCTCCACCAGTATTATATGGAGTCCTATTTTCAGAGACGGAAGAGCCTTGGCTTTTTGGACGGCGTCGGGAGTGGAATTCGCTCCGACTATGAGGCTGGCGGTTGTTAACGTGCCATGCCTATGGGCCTCAATGATGGCTTCATTTACCGGCACCGCCAGTCCAAAATCGTCTCCTGTAATAATGATTGCTCTCAAGATGCTGTAACCTGATTCATAAATTTGTAGCAGCCTGTAATTAAAACTGAATAAAAACCTTCTGCAAAGAGATTCAGGAAAATTTATTTGACTATAGTCATACTCCTGGGATGGATTATTCTGATCCGCTAGGATCCAGCTTCCCTGGCGACGAGCCGGCCGTCTCTTGTGAGAATGAAGCTCGTTCCGCGCCAGATGGTTGTTCGCTTGGTGAATGCAAGCAGCCAGGTTATCAGAGAGGAAATATCGCGAAATATGAGGAGCCATAGGCTGCGCAGGCCTTCACGGTCACGCAGTCCCAGTCCGAGGGTTACGGCAGCCGAGATTAATCTCAGCAGCAATGCCCCGGCCATAACACCAAGTCCCAGGGAGTCTCCCATTTTTGTGGCGGCAAATAAAAGCGCGAAGGGTACGGAACGGACGAGTGCCGTGGCAAAGAATGCATAGGGACGGGCGGCCCGTGTGTTCTGGTCCCAGTAGACTTGATGATTCCACCACTGGGACGGACTCTTCAGATCCACTGTGGTATTTACGAAATAGGGAATTATTTTTACTTTCCTGCCGAGTTTCCATATCCGCCGGCCCATTTCATAGTCTTCCACCAGGTAATCAGCCAGACCTTCAAAACCTCCAATCTGTTGCAGGGTCGATCGGTGCAGCGCTGCCGAGGCGCCTAGACAGAACCTGGAAGCTCCCGTAACGTGGGCAAAAAGAACGTTAGTTATAAAATCCGCGTTAAGGGTCAGCAGTTCTATCTTTTCGAACCAGGTATCGGCTCCGGTGGCTTTATAAAAAGTGCAGGTGCAGCCCACATCGGGATCCGCCAGGGGAGCAACAATCGTTTTAATGTAATCGGGCTTTAAAAATACGTCGCTGTCGCTGATGACCAGGGTGTCGTGCCTCGCGTGTCGCAATCCGCCGACCATGTTGTTGATTTTGCCGTTTGTGCCCGGATGACAATTTTCTATAGCTACGGTGACCCGTTCGGTTCCGAACTCCCGCTGGATCTCTTTCAGCAACGGAATCGCCGGATCCGCGGCATCCTGAACGGAAAACACCACCTGGTAATGCGGGTAATCCTGGAGGCAGGTGCTGCGCAGGTTTTCCCTCTGGTTTTTCTCGAGGCCGTGAACCGGTTTTAAGACTGTGACCGGGGGCCATGACCCGAAAGGATTTTTGGGCCATTTCCGGGAAAGAGTGCGAAACCGGATCGCGGCGATCATACAAAGCAGAGCATAGATGGAGCCACCGATTGTCGGGATCAGAAAAATCCACGCCAGAATTTTGAGTATCATAAATGCCGTTTCCTGAATCGCCATTATTTCCATGCCCGCCAGCCGCGCGTCGGTTGCATTGCCGGTTCCCAACATCTGTGCGATGGAACCCGGGCTGGGTTATGTTACTGCTCTTTTACGGACTTTAAAACCCAATGCCTCAAATATGACGGATAATTCTACGCATGGTTCGTATAAATCGACAATAAAATGGCGAAATTCCGGCCGAAAACTATATTCGCTCCGAAGCCGGTCGAACTCTCTGTTTGCATCGGGTAGCGGGACAATCCCTCCGAGTTTTCTCAGGTTCCCGTCGTCATTCAGAATATTGTAAGCCTGTAAAAGTACGGATAATACAGCATCCTGCCCCGTGCATCCCTTCTCAGGGTGGATTATGACAGCGTCGGGGCATACTGAATCGCCTGTCCATGGCGATGGAATCCCGAAAAAATCATGCAAGTCTTTACAGACCATTTCCGTGGCGCGAATTTTACCATCCAGGGAACTTCCCGCAATATGCGGTGTTCCGATATCGACAAGGTCCAGAAGGGAATAGTCGATTTGCGGCTCATCCTCCCATACGTCGAGGACGGCACCCTCAATTTTTTTCCTTTGAAGGGCCGCTTTCAGATCCTGATTGGAGAAAACCGCTCCTCTTGAGGAATTGATGAGCACCTGATTGGGCGACAATCCGTCCAGGATACTTCTGTCCAGCATATGAAGTGTTGGATACGGTTCTTTCTTTACAAGCGGCACATGAAATGTCAAAAAATCGGCGCCGAGAACCTCCTCGAAATCTTTATATTTCGGATCGTGCGTGCGATCCCGCAGAGGGGGATCGCAAAGGAGCACATCCATTCCGAAAGCCCGCGCTTTCTGTTCGACAAGAGACCCCACATTTCCTACGCCGATTACGGCGATTGATTTTTCTTGTAAATTCCACCCTCTTCTGGAAGCAAAAACACAGAGGGCGGTCGCAATATATTCCGCCACCGAGTTTGCATTGCAGCCCGGCGCATAACCGAATCCGATTCCCCTGGTTTTCAGATACTGCTGGTCGATGTGATCGATCCCGGCACTCGCGGCGGCCACGAAACGGACGGAACTGCCTTCAATAAGGGAAGAATCGACCGGTGTTATGGAGCGGACAATCAATACATCGGCGTCACGAAAGGTTTCCTTCCTGAGATCTCTTCCGGAAAATGGACGGATTTCACCAAGACCGGAAAATGCATCCTTCCAGTACGGGATCGCCCTATCAATGGTAATGATCATGGATGTCCTTTATAAACATTCAAACGTTCAACGCCAAACGTTCGAACTTTTATTTCCCGTCTCCTTTATCCGGGTTGAACATGGTATAGAATTCTTCTTCGTTCAGTATCTTGATGCCTAGTTTTTTTGCCTTATCCAGCTTGCTTCCCGGATTGCTTCCGGCTACCACGTAATCAGTATTTCGCGAAACGCTGGAGGTGGCTTTGCCGCCCTGACTGCGGATGCGTTCTTCCAGTTCTGTGCGACCGAAGGTTTCCATGGCCCCTGTCAGTACGAAAGTTTTTCCTTTGATTGCAGAATCGGTGGAAAGCGAATGCGTCGTTTTATCCTGGGTCATGTCTAGACCGTTTTGTTTCAGGCTTTCGATCGTCCGGATCCCGGCTTCGCTGCGGAAGAATTTGAATACGCTTTCAGCCACAATCGGACCTACTCCCGGAATCTGCGCCAGAAAATCCACCGGAGCTTCCATCAGGGCATCTATGTCTCCGAACTCCCCTGCTAGCAGCGCGGCGTTATGTTCGCCTACATGCCGGATTCCCAGGGCGGTCAGCACCCTTGTCAATCCGCGGTTTTTACTGGTGGCAATGGCTTGAATGATGTTCTCGGCCGATTTTTCCCCCATACGGTCCAGCCCGGCCAGTACTTCCGCAGTAAGGGTGTATAGATCCGTCAGCGATCCGACGATTCCACGGTCCACGAGCTGATCGATCAAGGCGGGTCCCAGCCCTTCTATATCCATCGCCTGTCTGGAAGCGTAAAAACGGAGACGCTCCTTCAGTTGTGCCGGGCAGGAGGGATTGATGCACCGAATGTACACTCCGCCCTCATCGCGGGCCACTTCACCGTTGCAGGTCGGGCATTTTGTCGGAAACCTGTAAGGTTTCTCAGTGCCGGATCGTTTTTCCAGTTCGACCCTGACGACATGGGGAATTATTTTGCCGGCTTTCTCAACAATGACAGTATCGCCGATACGGATATCCTTTCGGGAGATCTCGTCGGCGTTGTGCAGGTTCGCTCTGGATACTTTCGTGCCAGCGATTTCGACGGTCTCAAGCTCCGCCACCGGTGTGAGTGTGCCTGTTTTGCCGACCTGTACATTAATTTCTCTGATCCGTGTGCTTGCCTGCCACAGTTCCACTTTGTAAGCCATTACCCACCTGGGCGATTTGCTTGTGGTTCCCAGCGTTTCACGTTGGGCGAAGTCGTTGACTTTGATGACAATGCCGTCTGTTTCGTAGTCGAAGGTATCCCGTTTTTCCAGAAGGTCCTGGCAAAAATTCAATGCGTCGTCAATGTTTTCGAGCACTCCGCTGTGACGGACAACCGGAACACCGAAATCCATGAGAAGACGAAGGAATGCATTATGGCAAGAAAGATCTATGCCTTTCAGTTCTCCCTCGCCGTATGCGAAAAAGCGGAGGCCCCGAAGGGCGCATTGGGCCGGATCCAGAAGCTTGAGGCTCCCGGCTGTTGCATTCCTGCAGTTGGCAAAAATCCGTTCTCCCCGGTCCGCCTGGAGCTTGTTCAAACGGGAAAGCTCCGTGTTAGTCATATAGACCTCCCCTCGAATCTCGAGTATTTCCGGGACGGCGTGACCCGAAGGATGTATACGGAGAGGGATGTCCCGGACGGTGCGAAGGTTATGGGTGATATCGTCTCCTCTTCTGCCGTCCCCGCGGCTAAGCCCGAGTTTCAACAAGCCCCGCTCGTAACGAAGAGACGCGGAAACCCCGTCGATTTTCTGTTCGACGATATATCGGGGAACGGCATCCCTGAGCCACCTGCGAATGCGGGCGTCAAATTCCCGCACTTCTTCCTCACTGTAAGTGTTGTCTATCGAAAGCATGGGAACAGTATGACTTGACTGGCTGAAGCCGGCGACCGGCTGTCCCCCGACTCTTTGAGTCGGGCTTTCCGGAGTGACCATCGCCGGATTCTGTCTTTCGAGATCCTCAAGCTCTTGCATCAACCGGTCAAATTCCAGATCGCTGATCTCGGGATCATCCTCAATATAATATTTGCGGTTATGGTATTCGATGCCGGCGCGTAATTTCTCAATACGGTTTTCAACGGAATCTTTATTGTCTTTCTTGTCCATTGCCATAAATTACTTCCCCGATCAACATGCCTGCAATCGGAATATTCTGATTTTATTGAAAATCAGTGGAAGGGAGCGACAGGAACGCATAATTGTCTTCCTGAAACTCCATATTTCTTCAAAGTTTTCCGATACAGCCGCCAACCGCGCTGTTGCTTTATTCTCATAATGAGTTGAATTAAAAGAATACATTAATTCTTCTATTAATAGCGGCAGAAGGGTATTAAAATTAAGGGATACGTTTTCATCAGGTAATGAATCTCAAGTCTGCCGGGGCTCTTTCGGGCAATGATTCATTCTGGAGGTAGAAATGAGTGAAACGGCACCGAATCGGTCCGAACATTCCGGAGAAGGTGACAGGACCGAAAATCAGCAATCAGATCATAACCTCGGAAGCATTATTGCGGATATAGAGCGTTTTTCCCACCTCAGTTCCGATTTGAAAGACTGCTTGTCCGGGATTACGCGCAAAATTATCAACTCCCTGAATGAGTTGAAATCCATTCAGCAGGCTGCGGTTCAGAAGAAAAGGGAGTTGATGGATTTATATGAAATTGAAGCATCCGCCGCTGCGCTGAAAAAACTCCATGAGGAACACCGTTTGAAGCAGTCCGAGTTTGAAAATTTCATGGAAACCCAACGTCGGCTCTGGGAAGAAGAAAAAGCACTGAAAGAGCGGGAAGATGAGGAATACCGGCAATCTCTGATATCCCGCCGGCAGCAGGAAGATGAGGATTTCAAAAACAGGTTAGCCCAGGAGCAGTCGATAATCCGGCAGAAACTGGAGGAGGAGCTGGGACAGATTCGGCGGCAGAGCTCCGAGAAGCAGGAATTGCTGGAGAGGGATCTTATTAAACGCGAACAGGCGTTGAAGGAAAAAGAACTGGAGTGGGTCAAACTGATTCAGGAACTTGAGCTGTTCATGGCTAGACTCATGGAGCGAACCCATAGAAAGAAAAATACCGGTGCGATCGCCGCTGGGGATCGCAAAAGGGATTCAATCCCGATACCTCGCAGCCTGACTACCGAGGCGCCTGCATCTACCGTAAAACACGGATGTATAGAAGAAAAAACGGAGGCTGCAGGGGGTCTGGATGAAAGGGCAGGTCCCTCGGTGGCATCCATTAGAGAAATGCTGCTTTCACAGGAGCGTAGAATCGAGAATATTCAGGCGGATCTTAAGGATAATCGAGACCCCGTCCCTTTCAGGCTGCATCCCAAGGATAACGCTTGAGGCATAGTTGTTAATCCCGCCCTACCACAGACAAAAAACGTTTTCTGACATAATGCAGGCATGATATGCCTAAGAATCCACCGGCTGTGTCGATGCATATGTCCGTCAGAGCCGGATGCCTGCCTGGTATGAAGCTTTGATGCCATTCGTCTGAAATAGCGTATAGGACCACCAGAATACCAGCCGTCCAGGCACGAGAGCGCGAAATTGTTCTTTGCCAGATCATCCCATGCAGGTATGCCGCTCCCAGCAGGGCGTATCCTACCAGGTGTCCCCCTTTCAAAAAGACGAAGTTCATAATTCCGAAATCGGGAATGTCGGATCCTGCCGTGGAGGATGCTATAAAGATTAGTCCCATCAATAAAATTGCCGGTCCCCAGCGAAAAAGCCATCGTTGCATCAAGAATCTCCTCTCAATTTAATGAATCGATGTTTCCCATTGTAATACATGAATAGAATTCGCGTGGATTGATTGACGGCAATATGAAAAATTGTGTTCTGAGTCTGTTTCAACGCATGACTTCCGGGTTTGCCATTACTGGAAACCGGTGGTTCCAGGGAGAATTTGAAAAAAGGCTTTCCGTTCAATGTTTCTCGCAACCCGGTTTCCTCATGAGAATATGCAGTAATGTCACAAACGGCGAACGAGAGATGTGACGCCTGGCATCCGCGTTTCGATCTCTGTGGAATCCAATATGTACCGGACTGCCGGAACCCGTTTTCTGAACGTGCATGGCAACTTGAACACAGATTTGGAATCGGGTGTTCTGTCTTGACATGCCGGAAGTCGGGCGATTAAGATTGCTGTTGGTTTTTTAATGTAGCACTAATGATTTCCAATCCTACTGATACCGCAGAATGACTATAAAAGCGAATGAGGTCGAGGTCAGCATCTGTAGCGCTTTGGATAACCTTGATCTGATTCAGATTCTCACCGATTCCCTGACGGAATTTATGAGTTTTGACGAGGACTCCGCGCACTGGATTGGAATGTCCGTTCGGGAATCGGTAACGAACGCGATTCAGCATGGAAACAAGCTGGATGTCAATAAAAAGGTGGATATCCGTTATCAGGTCCATCCGGACAGGATTTCCATTTACGTTACGGATCAGGGGAACGGCTTTCGCGTCGAGGAGATCCCGAGCCCGTTGGATTCCGAAAATCTTCTGAAACCGAGTGGAAGAGGAATATTCTATATCCGGACCTTTATGGACGAAGCTGAGTTCAGGTCCCTGTCCCAGGGAGGAACGGAAGTCTACATGATGAAAAAGATTTCAAATTAAGGAGAATGGTTATGAAAATCAAAACACGCACCGTAGGGGATATTAAGATTCTGGATTGCAGCGGCAGGATTACGTTGGGAGAAGGAACCATGGTGGTTCGAAACACGGTGCGTGAACTGCTGAATAGCAACGATAAAAAAATTATTCTGAACCTTGCTGAGGTGAATTATATCGACAGTTCGGGAATCGGGGAGCTGGTGAGTACTTACACGACAGTCACCAGCAACGGCGGACAGCTTAAGCTTCTGGGCCTGACCAGGAAAATTCAGGAGCTGCTTGCAATAACCAAGCTGTTGACGGTATTCCAGGTATATGAGGAAGAGCAGCCGGCGCTGGACAGCTTCTAAAAAAGCTAGCCGAAGATCCGTTCGAAATCGATTACCTTGGAAAGGTCGTTGAATACGGCAAATCCCATCAGGAGGATAAGAAATACGAAACCTACCTGAACGATCTTCTCTTTAAGGTTGAGGCTGAGGTCTCTGCGAATAACCCCTTCAATGATGAGAAGTGCAATCATACCCCCATCCAGTATCGGGATGGGGAGAAGGTTGAAGATTCCAAGCTGGAGACTTATAAATCCGATAAATTTGACAAAAACACCCAGATCGCGTGCGCGGGCATAATCCCCTGATATTTGCGCTATTCCGATTGGGCCCGACAGAGTACGCACGGAAGCGGATCCTTTCAACATTCTCCCGATTATCCGGAAAGTCAGGGCTGCCTGCTCGTAGTTAAAGCGAATGGATTCCAGCATGGAGGCACCTACCCCATACTGGTGCCGAATCAATGGGACATCGTATTGAAATCCTATTATCACCTGTCCGTCTTTTTCGACAGGCGTAATGGCGAGTTTTATTATTTCCCCGGGTATTTGGTTCATTGGAGTCTGCCAGGCATCGAATTCCGCGCCATCTTGGGGGCGAAATATCTCAAAGTCCAGCGGGATCCCCTCACTTTCCGAAATAATGTTCAGAATCTGACTGTAGGTGTTACCGGTTTTTCCGTTACCGTTCACGGACAGTATTTGATCCCCGGCCTGCAGTCCTGCGGCGTCGGCTGGAGAACCGCTGGAGACTTTATGTACGATTGTCTTTGGAATGGGGGCCTTAAATCCAAGTATGGCCGGTTCAACCGCATCGATACTCTTCTCGTCAACTTCCTTGGTATCGAAGTGAAGGGCCAGCACCCGATCGCCGCGCAAAACCCTGATATCCAATGAGTCTTTAGGGGCGGTCAATAACGCGATTTCCATCTCTTGCCAGGTGTTGACGGAGTTTCCGTAAACGGACAGAATCCGGTCGCCTGTCTGAAGCCCCGTTCGTCCGGCAATTGAATTTTCCACGACAGGACCTACGACCGCGGGTTCCCTAAGGTATCTCGGCTCGTATACTCCCTGGGTGAAAAAGTAGGTGAAAATCACTACGGCCAGGAAGATGTTCATTAGGGGCCCCGAGATGGCTACCAGAAAACGGTGCCATCTGGGATGCGACAGGAATTCGTCCGGAGCGCCTTCACGATCGCTGTCGTAAGTCTCTCCGGCCATTTTTACATAGCCGCCTAAGGGGAAGGGGCTGAGCCGGTAGTCAGTGCCGCCTCGTGTAAAGCCCAGGAGTTTGGGCCCGAATCCGATTGAGAATACGAGAACGCGTATTTTCAAGAGTTTAGCCATTGCAAAATGGCCGAATTCATGAATTGTAATAGTAATTCCGAGTACTACGATAAAAGCCAATATGGATGTAATCAACTCAGCACTCCCTGACGCCCGTCCGGGCTCCCTCTTTTAGCCATCCTGTTAAAAAGGATGATGAAACGTCAAATCATATGATGCCCTAAAGATCAGAACGGCTCAACCCCAGCCTGCATTTAATACGGCGCCGCATCCGGCCGGTTCGCTATATTTACGGGAAAAAGCCAGAATGCCCCAGCCTTTGGCTGGGNNGGCAGAAGCCCCCATGGTTTTTTCCTTCGGAAGAATTTCCGACCTACGGTCGGAGTTCTTCACTTGTTTTTGCCCTATACCCGATAAAATTTCAGATTTTATCAGACAGGAATTCTATGGGGGTAGATCCCTCATAAAACCTGCCATGGGGATTTTATTATGAGGAAGATCCGAATTATCCGCGAATAGCGAAATGATTGGGGGTCCGGCTGATTTCTTTAGCTTCCTCCCGTGCCCAATTGTCCGCCCTGAGGACTGTATCCAGGTCGGTGATTCCCCGGGCGGCGTGCGCATCCAGCACCGACTCGATCACCCGTGCGATTTCGTGGAATGCCAGTTCATTTTTAAGAAAGGCGTCTACAGCAACTTCATTAGCCGCATTCATGACTGCCGGGGCGGTGCCGCCGGTATGCAAGGCCCGATAAGCAAGGTCGAGACAGCGGAATTTTTCCCGGTCTGGTTTATAAAACTCCAGTTTAGCGAGATTTTGAATATCCAGAGAAGGCAGGGAGGATTGCCACCGGTCGGGATAGGTAAGGGCGTATTGTATGGCAATGCGCATATCGGTTAAACCGAGTTGAGCCAGTATGGATCCGTCTTTAAATTCGACCATGGAATGGACAACGCTTTGCGGGTGCACGACAATATCAATTTCATCGTGAGACGCTCCAAACAGCCAGGAGGCTTCAATGACCTCAAGCCCCTTATTCATCAGTGTCGCGGAATCGATGGTGATTTTTTTACCCATACTCCACGTAGGGTGGCTTAAAGCCTGCGCAGGTGTTACCGAGGCAAAATCTTCTTTGGGGGTTTCGCGAAAAGGTCCCCCGGACGCCGTCAGGATCAATCGCTGTACTTCCTGTTTTTTCCCTCCTCTCAAGCACTGGTGGATTGCATTGTGTTCGCTGTCGACAGGAATTATCTCTACCTGTTTTTCCTGTGACAGACGCATTATCAATTCCCCGGCCATTACAAGCGTTTCCTTGTTCGCCAGCGCGATAGACTTCCCTTTTTCCAGGGCTCGATAGGTAGGTAGAAGTCCGGCGGCTCCTGAGATGGCGGAAAGCACAATAGTAGACTCGGGGTGACATGAAACCTCAATGTGCCCTTCTACATCGTGGACAAATTTCGTTCGTGCCATCGGGTAACCGCGTTGTCGTAATAGACTCTGCAGTTCGGCGGATGTGTTTTTGTCGCTGCAGGATGCAATTTCGGGGTTTATTGCTTCTATCTGCCTTGCGAGCAGGGTAATATTTCGACCTCCGCTCAATCCGGCCACCCTGAATTCTTTCGGAAAGCTTGAAGTGACCCGGAGCGTATTTGTGCCGATGGATCCCGTTGAGCCTAGAATGGATATTACTTTCATCGATGATAGTCCGAATTTTAAAGTCGCCATTCTAGCATTATCGTACCGTAACGGCGATTCAATTTTTGCAGCCCGTGCGGTTTAACCGTAGACCAGAAGCAGGTAGGCATAGAGAACGGGAAAGGAAAAAAGCAGGCTGTCCAAGCGGTCCAGGACTCCGCCATGTCCCGGAATAAGGTTGGAGCTGTCTTTGATATCGGCGGCTCTTTTCAGCATGGATTCCGCCAGGTCCCCGAGTTGTCCGAAAATACCCAGCAGGATGGAAGCAGCGATAACATGCACAAGCGGCAGATCCGTGAAAAGGAAATGCCGGAAAGCGAGTGCGATTGCAATGCCTGCAAGCAGTCCTGCCAGAGCCCCCTCCTTCGTTTTTTTAGGGCTCAAAACCGGGGCGAAAGGTCTTTTCCCGATTATCTTTCCTACAACAAGGGCAAAAGTATCTCCTCCCCATATGATCAGGAGTGTCAAAAGTGTCCATTCAAGACCGGATTCGAAATCAAAACGAACAGGAAAGGCGGTGTAGAGGCACAGGGTTATATAAAGAATTCCGAATATTTCCGCCATTACGCTTATGGAGCGTTCCCGAATAGTCAGCCCGGACCGCCACGAAGAGGATGTAAAAAGTGCGATCAATACCAGTACGAGTACGGAAAAGAAGGGAAGCCGGTCATGAAAAAGAACAGCCAGCAGGATCCAGAAAGCCCCGTATCCATACCAGGGGCGGATCCGGATTTTCATGGCATGCATCAGGGTGAAGTATTCGTAAAGGCATACGGTTCCCAGGAGTCCGATCCCGATCAGGTAATAAAGCGGGCGTGCGTAGATGACAACCAGCAGGGTCAGTGGAATCAGAATTATGGCAGAAAGTATTCTCTTCATAATAAATCAGCCGGCAGTCTGCAGTACGCTCTGGGTATTGACCAATAGGAAAAGGAATAATCAATTGTCCGGATAATCGATGCAGTCGTCTCTGGAACTTTCAGCCGTAATGTCCGCTGACTGCCTGACTACTGATTTCTTATAGCCCCATAGCGCCGATCGCGCTGCTGATATTCCAGAATGGCTTCGAGCAGGTGTTTGCGCCTGAAGTCAGGCCAGAAAGTTGATGTAATATAAATCTCGGAATAAGCAATCTGCCAGAGAAGGAAATTGCTTATACGCATTTCACCGCTGGTCCGTATTAAAAGATCCGGGTCCGGAACGCCGGAGGTGTAAAGAAATCGGGAAATCACGTCTTCGTCGATCAGGACCCGGTTCCCGTTCTGTTTGAGTTCATCAAACATCCGGTTGAAGGTATCGACAAGTTCGGCGCGGCCGCTGTAGTTTAATGCGACATTCAGAAGCATTCCTGTGTTGTCTTTGGTTTCATTCGTGGCACGCTGCAACTCGTTGCGCACCGATTCTTCAAGCTCCCGGATCCGGCCGATTGCCTGGAACCTGATGTTGTTTTTCTTTACGTTATACAGTTCACGCCCGATGTATTTCTTCAGCAAAGCCATCAGTGTGTTTACTTCTCTTTTGGGGCGTTTCCAGTTCTCTATGGAGAATGCATAGAGAGTCAGAACATCCACGCCCAGCCGGGCGGAACTCTCGATGATATCCTGGACGGATTCTATCCCGGCGCGGTGCCCCTCTACACGGGGGAGTTTACGCATCCCGGCCCATCGGCCGTTTCCGTCCATGATGATGGCAATATGTCTCGGTACCCGGTTTTCGTCGATCAGCTTCAATAATCCTTCTTCTCGACTCCCTGGTTCCGCGAAGCCCGCAAGATCCATATCTTTTTTCTCCAACTAAGGTATGATAGCAGAATTCGTCGGCCACTCAGTATTTAACTTTAAGCAGGATCAAACCATGGGCCGGGGCGGTAAAACCGGCCAGTGTCCGGTCCCGTATCGTAAAGAGCTCTTTGAATTCCGTGAGGGTCATGGCCCCTCTGCCGATTTCCAGCAGGGTTCCGGCCATGTTGCGTACCATGTGATGCAGGAATCCGTTCCCCTCGACCGTCAGGAGCAGGCGTCGGCCTTTCCGGGTCAGGTCGCAGCGGAAAATAGTGCGGATTGTATTCATCTTCAGAGGACCTTTCGCAAAACTGGCAAAATCGTGTTCTCCCCGGAAACGGCAAACAGCAGGTTCCATTTTTGATAGGTCGATCGGGTATGGAAAATGGAAGTGTTCCCGCGCCAGGTGCGGTTTTAGTACGGATCCGAGAAAGATCTGGTATCTGTAAACCTTGGACAAAGCATCCCGACGCGCGTGGAAATCGGAAGGCACCGTTCTCGCAGACAGGATACGGATATCCCTTGGCAGCATGCTGTTCAATGCGGGGACAAGCCGCGCAGGCGCGATTTGCGAATGGGTGTGAAAATTCGCGACAAGACCCCGGGCATGCGTTCCCGCATCGGTGCGGCCGCTGCCTGTTAATTGGATCTGTTCTCCCGTTATCCTGGAAATTGCTCCCGACACGATCCCCTGGATCGTCGGCTGGTTTTTCTGGATTTGCCAGCCGCAGTATTCTGTGCCTTCGAAAGCGAGGACCAGTCGAATATTGCGTTTAAGCATAATTGGTCCCCCGGTTTTTAAATAATTGGAGTCCATCGGTTTGAATCATATAATGATTGCCTTAATGAAAATGTCATACGGTATCCCGGGGAAAATATCTTGCATGGGAAGGGCGGATCCGTAGCCGAGATTATTCCCTGGATTTTGAATCCAGAAGTTCCTGCCGGGTAACGCCAGTTATGATAAAATGATTCATCCCGGTGTTAAAGGAGTCTTTATATGTCAGGGCACTCAAAGTGGCATTCAATTAAGCACAAGAAAGCGGCTACCGATTCGAAGCGCGGACGGATTTTTACACGTCTGATCAAGGAAATGACCGCCGCCGCCAGGATGGGCGGGGGAGATCCCGACGCCAACCCGCGGCTGCGCCTCGCCAT
>DKBB01000256.1 GCA_002451015.1 Acidobacteria bacterium UBA6911 | reverse complement strand
CCTGTCACGAAACCAAGCAGGAGATCGGAGGATTGGACCGGCGATTCCACCCCGGCACGTTTGAATGCGTCCATCGCCCAAGCTCTGGTCTTTTCTATTGTGTGCATCGGATTCGATCCCGGTAAAAATGAAAAAGCTTTCCTGTCCCGGCCAACAAGAGCGCGTCAATAACAANNTCAGGGCCTCGATGATCGATGCGATATTCCCGTCCATGATTTCCGGCAGGTTATGTACCGTCAGTCCGATACGGTGATCGCTGACGCGGTTTTGAGGATAGTTATAGGTCCGGATTTTTTCACTGCGGTCTCCCGTGCCGACCTGGCTCCGGCGGTCTTCCGCAATGGACTTCTGCTGTTCCTGAAGCGCTATATCATACAGCCTGGAACGCAATACGCGCATGGCCTTTGCCCGGTTCTTTATCTGGGATTTTTCATCCTGGCAGGACACGACCAGCCCACTCGGAATATGAGTGATGCGGACCGCCGAATAGGTGGTATTCACAGACTGTCCCCCGGGACCGGACGAACAGAAAGTGTCGATCCGGAGATCCTTGGAATCAATCACTACCTCCACTTCGTCCACATCAGGCAGAACCGCCACGGTAACAGCAGAGGTGTGAATACGACCGCTGGCCTCCGTATCCGGCACCCGCTGGACCCGGTGTACGCCGCTTTCATATTTAAGTTTGCTGTAAACACGATCTCCCTCTATCAGGGCCACGATCTCTTTGAAACCGCCCACTTCCGACTGGTGGGATTCCATCAGTTCCACCCGCCAGCCGATCCGTTCCGCAAAACGGGAATACATTCGAAAAAGATCGGATGCGAATAATGTCGCCTCATTCCCACCCGTTCCTGCTCTGATTTCCAGGAGCACGTTTTTTTCGTCGTTGGGATCCGTGGGCATCAACAGCAAATGCAGCTGTTTCTGGCATTCCTGCTCGCGGTTCTGAAGCGATGCCAGCTCTTCATCCGCGAGCTTGCGCATCTCCGGATCGGTTTCCGCATGTATCAGCGCCTTGGTTTCTTCTATTGCATGCAAAACTTTCTTGTATTCCGAGAATTTCTCGACGATCTCATGCAAATCCCGGTGCGCTTTGGCGTGCTTCTTATAGGCGGCCTGGTCCGCAATCACTTTGGGTTCGGCAAGCACGGCATTCAATTCTTCATATTTTTTTTCCAGGGCATTTAGCTTTTCAATCATAGGACATCCGTTTTGAATTATTAATTTAAAGAGATATTAAGGCAGTGGCAGGAATAAGGTAGCGGGCGGACCCGCTAAGCGGCAGTCTGTGATTCTCGGGCCTTGATGCTGTCCAGTTCAAGGGCTTCTTTCAAGGCATGAATGGCGATTTCCAGCTGGTCGTCCGAAGGTTCCTTTGTAGTGATACGCTGCAGTCCCAGCCCTGGCAGGACTATCATCCGGAAAAAGCCTTTCTGGCAGCGCGGCGCTGAAACCCGGATCAACTCATAGGACAATCCGGATACAACAGGCACCAATACCAGTCGTGACAGGAATATCGCCCAAAATCCCTTGAATTCGAAGATTGAAAACACAATCACACTGACAACCATTACGAACATCAGGAAACTGGTTCCGCAACGGGGGTGCAGCGTTGATTTTTTTCGCGCGTTTTCCACAGTAAGTTCTTCCGCCGCTTCCCAGACATGCACGACTTTGTGCTCCGCTCCGTGGTACTGGAACACTCTACGGATATCCTTCAGCATACTGACCAGGATTATGTAACCCAGGAAGAATATGACCCGGATGAGCCCGTCGACCAGATTGAACACAAACCAGTTATGGACCGCTGAAATATAATCCTTCAGCAGGGTGGTGATCCAGAGCGGCATCAGGATAAAAAGAAAAACAGCCACCGCGATTGCAGCAATCATCGAAAAGGCGATCGGATAGACCGATCCTTCTTTTTTAGCTTTGCCCGGCTTTTTCTTGGCCTGCAACTCGGCCTCATCCTTCATGGCAACATTGATGGAAAAATTCAATGCGCGCATTCCAAGGACCAGGGATTGAAGCAGAACGGCAAAACCACGAACGACATACCACGAAAGCGGTTTCCAGTAATCGGACAATCGCTTGACCGGCTTTTTCGTTACTTCCACAGAACCATCCATACGCCGAACCGCCACGGCACTTGCATGGGGAGTCCGCATCATGACACCCTCGATAACAGCCTGGCCGCCGACAAGAATATCTTCCGGTGATGCTTTGGACTTCGAATCCGTCATGGATAGCTCAATTTTCAGATGAATCTTCAGTCTTCTTGAGACCGTATCGTCGCTGGAAGCGTTCAATTCGTCCTGCAGTATCCACCAGTTTCTGTTTTCCGGTGAAGAAAGGATGACAGGCGGAACAAAGCTCCAGGCGAATATCCGGTTTCGTCGAGCGGGTTTCAAACTTGTTTCCACAGGCGCACGTTACCAGCACTTTGTGGTATTGGGGATGAATTCCTTCTTTCATTTCAGCCTCTTTATTCCAGTAGGCTCCCTCAGGAGCCAATAAAGTAATTTTTCAGTATATCATCAGATATAAGACCTTTACCATGAATTTCTTAGCGTTGTCCAAAAATTACATCCCTTTCATGCGACAGTCCCACACCGCAAGATGCGATTGACCCGTGGGAGTAACAGGGTTTGAACCGCACAGGGAGTATTTTTTCTCGGCGATGCTGCAAACGCAGATAGTTTGAATTACCGCAAACATTATGATAGTGTTTTCCGTTCTTTCGGCTCCCGGTACGATTTAAACCTCTCCTCATTGAGGAGAAGCCTTGCAGTCCTGATATTCTATGAACACAATGAAGGTGTTTTTCCACAATAACTGTTTTGACGGATTGGCTTCAGCTGCTGTATTCAGCAATTTTTATTCGAATGCAATCCATAAAGATTGTGAATTCGTCTATGAAGGCCTTGCCCATCGTGCGGGGGAACTATTTCTCGACGTGGAATTTGATGGCGATGAAAACGCCATCGTCGATTTTAAATATTCCAACGATCCCCGTCTGACCTGGTGGTTCGACCACCACCAGAGCGCATTCCTCAACAGCGACGATGAAGCGCATTTCAGAGCGGACCGAAGCGGCAGAAAATTCCACGACCCCACGTATCGTTCCTGTACAAAATTTATTGCAGAAATGTGCCAAAAGCATTTCCGGTTCGATTCAAGCCGGCTGAAGGAACTGATTCACTGGGCAGATATCATCGACGGCGCCCAGTTCGAAAACGCCCGGACTGCTGTAGAAATTCCCGAATCGGCCATGAAAATCATGATGGTCATAGAAGGCGTGCGCGACAACGGCCAAATTTATACTCTAATCGGAGAATTTCAGCGGAAGACGCTGGACGAAATCATGGAAATCCAATGGATTATGGATGTTTTTCGTCCTCTCTACGAGCGCCACCTCCGGTCCATCGAAATAATTCGCAAGAAAGCGGAGTGCATCGATAACACAATTTTTTTTGACATCACCGACTTCGACCTGGAAGGCTACAACAAGTTTATTCCATACTATCTCTTTCCCGAAGCGGTTTACTGTGTAGGCTTAAGCCTCTCAAGCTATCGAACAAAAATTTCTGTAGGCTCCAATCCATGGAGCCCTCTGCCCCGAACCCACAACCTTGCAGCTTTATGTGAGCGTTACGGCGGTGGCGGACATCCGGTTGTCGGAGCTATTTCTTTCGCTCCCGATGAACTTGAAAAAGCACGCTCCATCGCTTCCAGGATTACCAGAGAGCTTCGCGGCCGCCCCTGACTTCCCTGCTTCAAGCTGGAAAAATTTTATTGCCATTGATTAAAACAACCGGACTATTGTAAGCGTATATCTGGAGGAAACCGGAACTTTAAATTACACAAGCGGACACCTGTTTTTATAGTTCACTCCATTTAATACGCAGGTCGGGAATCCAATTAGCGGGGAGTACAAAACCGTGCCCTCAAGGCATGGTCGATTGTTTGTATATCATGCCGGAAAAAACCATTCTCGTCGTTGACGATGAAATCGCCAATTTACAGAAGCTGTTACGGACTTTTGCCCATCACTATAACGTTTTAACGGCAACTTCCGGGATGGAGGCACTAAATCTTCTTGGAGAAAATCCTGAAATCGCCGTTATTATAGCGGACCAAAGGATGCCGGGTATCACCGGAATTGATTTCCTGAAACAATCTCTGGATATCCAGCCTCATGCGATTCGTATCATCCTGACCGGGTACACGGATATCGATGTCCTGATGGAAGCAATAAACAGCTGCAAAGTATATCGTTACATCGTCAAACCCTGGGACCCTCCAGACCTTCTCATGACGGTTGAAAGGGGTCTGGAAGCCTATCGGCTGGCGGAAGAGAATACCAATTTCCGAAAAGAACTCATACGGAGGGAACGCCTGGCTCGTGAATTGGAAATAGCAGGGGAGATTCAACGTTACATTCTCCCGTCTGAATGCCCTGCTTTAAAGGGCTATGAAATGGGGGTTGAGTACCACCCGGCCCGAGAAATAGGAGGCGACCTTTATGATTTCCAATATGATCCTGAAACGCTGCAGATCGCGATCGGGGATGTTTCCGGAAAGTCAATCCCCGCTGCTCTTTACGGAGCCGTCTTCAGCGGACAGCTGCAGTCCCTGTTTTCCCAGTCATTGCCTCCGGCACACGCCCTGAAAATCCTGAATACAAATCTTATTGCACGCTATGCAACCAACAACTATATTGCTGTTTCCTACTGCCGTATCGATTTGAGAAGCGGTTCCGGGGTAATGGCAAACGGAGGCATGCCNNTTCCTCTTGGATTGATGTCGGATTCATCCTATGAAGAGATCTCATTTCAGCTGGAGCCGGGGGATACCCTGATCCTGACCAGCGACGGAACGACAGACGCGATGAATGCAGCGGGAGAATTTTATGACATAAAACGATTCACCGAATCCATTTCCAAGAATTCTATTAATAATGTTGCGGATTATATAAAATGTCTCCATTCTGAAATTTGTGAATTCACAGAGGGCGCCGAACTAAACGATGACATTACCATCTTAGTCCTGAAGCGCTCCCGATAAAGGTAATAATGCTACTTATCAAGAATATTTCCCAGGTAATAACCCTAAGCGGTGGTCCCATACCCAGGGCAGGGGATTCCATGTCCGATCTCGGGATTATCGAAAACGGCGCCCTGCTGATTCATGGGGATCGTATCGTATGGGTCGGCCCCACCAAAGATATTCCGGTTCGCGAACCGGGTATTCGATACCAGACGCTGGATGGAGTTGGTCTGGACTTGATCGCATTGCCGGGCTTTATCGATTCCCACACCCATCCGGTTTTTGCCAGCGCCAGGATTGAGGAGTTCGATCTTCGTTGCCAGGGAAAGAAATTCCAGGAAATCGCGGCCGAAGGCGGAGGCATTATCAAGAGCGTTCAAGAATTCCGCGAAGCAACCGTAGAACAGCTGCTTGAGAAGACCGAACGCAATTTCAGGCAATTCCTGAGCCACGGCACGACAACTATTGAAGCAAAGAGCGGATACGGACTAACACTGGAGGAAGAAATAAAAGCACTGCAGGTGCTCGATGCCCTTAACGGTCGCAACCGTCTGGAAGTCATTTCCACATTTCTCGGAGCGCATACAATACCGCAGGAATTTACCGATTCCCGCGACGAATATATTCGGAACCTGATCCAGATCATGATCCCGCGCGTCGCGCAGGAAGGCCTGGCGCAATTTTGCGATGTGTTCTGTGAAGAAGGCTATTTTTCCGTGGAAGAAGCGCGTTCCATTCTGATCGCGGCCAAGGCTGCCGGTTTTGGATTAAGGATTCATGCCGACGTCCTGGGGCGCAATGGAGGCGCTAAACTTGCCGCGGAACTTGGAGTCCGCAGCGCCGATCACCTCAGATGGATTAGCGATTCCGACATAGATGCCCTGAAACAATCCGGCGTGGTAGCGACCCTTCTTCCGGGCACCGCATTCAACCTGGGCCTGGAACACCATGCGCCTGCCCGTAAGCTGATTGCCGCAGGCGTACCGGTAGCGCTGGCGACCGATTTCAACCCGGGCACCTGCTATACCATGAACATGCAGATCATTCTCGCTTTCGCCTGCCAGAAAATGCAAATGTTACCGGCGGAAACCATCACCGCAGCCACAATCAACGGTGCCTATTCGCTCGGGCTCTCCGACCGGCTGGGCACGCTGGAAGAGGGGAAACAGGCAGACATCGTTTTAATGGGGGTCTCGGACTATCGAGAACTGCCCTATTTCTTCGGAGTCAACCACTGTATTGTTACGATTAAAAAAGGAAATATCGTAATCAATCGACTGGAACAGCCCTGATGTATCTTCACGGCATGGTAGGCGGACCTGGATCGATACGGGAGAAAATAATTCCGGGGCTTATCCCCTTCATCGGAATCAAGGCAGCCCCGGGAGTATTTTGAACAGGGGGTATTAACCTTTTTCCTCTTTGCTTTGAGGCTCTTCCTGACCTGATTTTAGTGAAGATTTGAAGTTGCGAATGCCTTCCCCCAGACCTTTACCAAGCTTGGGAATCTTGTTCACACCAAAGATTAATATAACAATAACCAGAATAATGATCAGTTCTGTCGGTCCCAGAGTCGGCATACATTCCTCCCGTTAATTTGGGTTTCTCTGTTATTGAGGTTACTTTATGAATGGATCGAAGTCAATTCTGTCGACCTTCTAGCCTTCTACCGCAACCAAAACATACATCGTTCCAAAGGCCGGCAAGCCGCATGACAGTCTCCGCTCACCCGCACTTCCAATTCGATACGGCTTCACTTCCGACCATTATTTCTTTAATCATCAGAGTATTTAATCATATACTCGAATATTCCATCGGACCGCTAAATATTTACGGTAATCTCAAAAAAAAACCGATAAACCGCAAAATCCCAAATATAAATAAAATCCCTTGTTATGTTGACAGGAATATCCTATAAAACATAACGTGGTTAGTAATATTTATTACTGGAATAAATAAGATTCGGGAGGATGTCGATAGAAACCATTTAACTTGTTGCTCTTTAGCATCTCTCCGAAGGCCATTGAGAGACCAAGCCTGAATTTCACACAGGGATTCACAATAGTTTTGTGCGGGTGTGCGCGGATGCCCCGCTTCGCCTACAGAAGCCTGCCGGGCGCAGCATTTTAGAATGCGCCGGAATCCGCCGCCTCATTACATGCAGCTTGTGAAAAAAATGACGGCTGGTACAGATTGATTTTCAGCAACCAAATNNAGCGGGAGAAACACCCTGGAAAGGAGCAGTTCATTTGAAGATAATCGCAGAAAAAATCAATGGGACGCGGAAACGAGTAGCCCAGGCTATTCAGGAACGCGATGCGGACTTTATTCAGAATCTTGCAAAGGAACAGACGGAAGCCGGCGCCACTTGGCTCGATGCCAATGCAGGCACCGCGCCCCAACGTGAACCTGAAGACCTTATATGGCTTGTCGAAAATATACAGTCTGTAACCGACACGCCGGTAGCTCTGGACAGCGCCAATGTGAAAGCTCTGGAAGCCGCGATTAAGGTTGTCAAAAAGACACCTATGATCAATTCGATCAGCCTGGAACCGAGCCGTTTGAATGTTTTTCCCATCGTAGCCGAACACAAATGCCCGGCCGTCGCACTGGCCATGGACGAAAATGGCATACCGAAGACCAAGGAAGAACGGATTAACATCATCGGCAAAATTCTGGAAAAAACGCGGGGGATGGACATTCCGGATGAAGACCTTTATTTTGATCCGCTTTGCATGACTATAGCAACGGGCCAGGATAATGCCCTGCTCTTTTTTGATACCGTCCGCGAAATCCGAAGTAAATTCCCGAAAGTTCACGTAACATGCGGCTTGAGCAACATCTCGTTCGGGATGCCAGCCCGGAAATACATCAACCGGATTTTCCTCGCTCTGTCGATGCAGGCGGGGCTGGACTGCGCTATCACGAATCCGAACAGCAAGGATATCCAAACCGGGATACTGGCGGCAGAATTGCTGCTCAATCAGGACAAGCACTGCCTGAATTTTACGCGTGCGTTCCGCGCAGGAGTTTTTAACGAGTAACATCACATTTTAGAAAGCATTTGTATTCCTGAATAACATTTACCAAATGGAAGTAAAAAAGGAGAGGATATGTCGAAAGAATTAGTCGATCTCGTCGTTGACATGCGTGAGGAAGA
>DKBB01000117.1 GCA_002451015.1 Acidobacteria bacterium UBA6911 | reverse complement strand
GCGACGATCCCGCAGAAAAGTATCGCCCCTTCCAGGCGGCTAACGAGATTATCGAGAAGAAACACCGGAACCAGCACGGTCAAGCCGACCACTATCGGCATGTCAATTCTCAAAATCTTCAGGCTCACTTTCACAGGGCGAATGACCGCCGCTAACCCTAATATCACCGCAATATTGAATATATTCGATCCCACAACATTCCCTACCGCAATATCTCCCAGTCCGCTTATGTTCGATGATATGCTGACAACAAGTTCCGGGGCGCTTGTTCCAAATGCGACCACCGTCAATCCGACGACCAATCCCGGGACCTTAAGATGCAATGCCAGCTTCGAGCTGCCACGAACCAGCAGTTCGGCACCGATCGTAAGAAGAGCCAGCCCTCCGACAATCAGTAAGAACGTTTCCACCATGTTTTCTCAGCAATGCGGGGATACAGGAAAAGAACCCTCGGATCCAATGACGGCCAAAGATTGGATTTTAGGATTAAAAGATTCAACTACATTACATAATCGGGTCCGATGATTCCTCCGGAAATGACGACCTTCATGGCTTCCTCGATGGTCCAGCCAGGATCCCGCGTCTGGGATTTTCGGACCAGCACCATGGTACCGGATGTGGGTAAGGGGGGGGTTGGGATATATACTTTCAACAGTATTTCATCATTCTGGTTTCTGTCGACTATCGTTCCGGTGACAAAACCCACCGTCCACATTCCCGGCTTGAGATATTCCACCAGCACCGGCCGCTTGAAAACCTGTTTCTCGGGAAGCGAGAGTGTTGTGGAAAGCTGCTTGCCTACCTGGTAGGTTGTGTTGATTAGAGGTATGCGCCGGACGACATACTCCAGAAGAGAGAAAAGCTTCCGGCCGGCGATGTTGCTAGCGATGAAACCCATCAGGTAGAGAATCAGTACCACCAGTATGATCCCCAGTCCGGGCACACTGAGTCCTAAAAAGCGCTCGATGACCCCGGTCACGCGCTGGTCGATTCCGACATATATCAAGTGGATGACGAAAATGGACAGAGCCGGTGGAATGATAGCCAGCAATCCGCGAAAAATATACTTTTTGAAATGGCTGAAAACGGGTTTGATTCTTTTCGACATAGGTTTTGCTTCGTGAAGAATACAATGCAATTGAACCGCATGCACGAACAATTTAATTTCCGGTTTTAACTTTCGACTGAAATAGTATCAAAGTCCGGATGGAGACGTAGGCTGAAGAATGCACTTTTTGCGCAGTCCATCGTTCTTTCTAACTCAAAAACCCTAAACTAATCCTGGACAATGAGATGAGTCCTGATCAAAAGCCGGTCAGAAGTGCATTATTTGCAGAACCTGCCCGTATCATTCCAAATCCAGGCCATAGCGCTTGATTTTGTAGTGAAGCGATCGCAGGCTTATTCCCAGTATCCTGGCAGCCTGGGTGCGATTCCGCGTAATTTGAGAAAGAACGCTGCGGATTACCTTCTTTTCAATACCTTCCAGGGATTGGTCCAGACGCAGGATAATTTCCGTTTGTCTGCTTTCGGATTCGACCACCTGTTCGGGTAGATCTCCGGGTTCGATGACATCACTTCGAGTGAGCAGCACCATACGCTCAATCGTATTGCGGAGTTCCCTGATATTGCCCGGCCATCCGTAGTGGATCAGCGACTCCATCGCTTTTTCCGATATAGTCTTTACCTTCTTCCCGTGCACCTGGCAGAATTCCAAGAGAAAGGATTCCAGAAAGAGCGGGATATCTTCCCTGCGCTCCCGTAAGGAAGGCATCTTGATGGGGACTACATCCAGGCGGTAATAAAGGTCTTCACGAAACATTTTCCGGGCAATCTCTTCTTCCAGATCTTTATTCGTGGCGGCGATGAACCGAACGTCCACCTTGACGGTCTTGATGCCGCCCAGCCTGCGTACTTCCCTGTCCTGCAGAACCCTCAGGAGATCGACCTGGGTTTTCATACTCATGTCACCGACTTCATCCAGGAAAAGCGTGCCTCCTGAAGCCATCTCGATACGCCCGATCTTGCTTGTGTTAGCCCCGGTAAACGCCCCGGCCTCATACCCGAAAAGCTCACTTTCTATAAGAGTGTCCGGCAAAGCCCCGCAATTGAGGGTTACAAAAGCGCGATCTCTCCTCTGGCTGCGGTCGTGGATGGATCTGGCGACCAGTTCCTTGCCCGTGCCGCTCTCGCCCGTAATCAGCACGGTCGCATTGGTTGGGGCGACCTCCGCCATAATCTTGAAAATAGACCGTATCGACGGGCTGTTTCCAATGATCTTTGAGAACTCCTCCTTGATGCTGAGGCGCCTGCGGAGGTTTCGGTTTTCCATGGATAAACGATGCTTATCCAGGGCCTTTTCGATCAGCAGGGTCAAACGTCGTCGATCCACCGGTTTGGCGATATAATCATAGGCTCCCAGTTTCATTGCCTCCACGGCGCCTTCAACGGTTCCATAAGCTGTGAGGAATATCATTTCCGTTGCAGGACAGGTTTCGTGCATGCACCTCAGGATGTCCAGGCCGGATTCACCGTTCATGCGCAAGTCGGAAATCACCAGGTGAAACGAATTTCTCTGAAGCGTCCTGATTGCCTCCTCTACGGAAGCGGCTGTAGAAACTTGATACCCGTCGTCCTGCAGCAAAGCTCCAAGCGCCTCGCGGATATTCACTTCATCATCGACTACCAGGATTCTTGCATATCGTCTGGGCATTCCCCGCCCCCTTTCCTTCAGGATGAAACGGGCAATTCAACTGTGAATTTAGAACCTTCCCCCCGAACACTCTCAACGAGAATAACGCCTCCATGCTCCCTTGCGATTCGATCTGCGATTGTGAGTCCCAAACCCGTGCCCTGCGTACGAGTGGAAAAAAACGGCTCGAAAAGTCGATGCAGTTTTTCCGGCAGAATTCCCTCGCCCGTATCCTGGACGCTCACGACTGCAAACAAGGCAGTCGACTCCGTACTCGGATGCTGAACGGTTTCGGTACGAATGAAAAGCCTTCCGCCGTCGGGCATTGCATCGATTCCATTAATAACCAGATTCAGAAAAAGCTGTTTCAATCGATCTTCGTATCCCCGGACGACTATCGGCTCCCCGCCTATTTCCGGACATATAATTATCTTTCGTGAATGTGCGTGGCTTTCAATCAATTCTATAACCTGCCGCAGCAATGCATCCAGATGGATGCTGTTCGAAGCGGAACCACCGGGACGGGCGAAAGAAAGGAAATTCTCAACAACCCGGGCCAGACGGGACACTTCAGAATCAAAAACACGGACATATTTTTCTATTTTCCCCACTTCGGAGGGCGGCGCCTGAATGTGCTGCATGTTCCGCTCCAGCAACTCCAGATTGAGGTTGAGCGCTTCCAGCGGATTTCGAATCTCGTGCGCCAGCGCAGCCGCAAGCGTTCCCATGGTCGAGAGTCTTTCAGCGTCTTTCATCTGGCGCTGCAGCGCAACTTCCTCACTGACGTCGCTGATTAAAACCAGCGTGCCGTTTGCTTTCCTTAGACGGTTTCTCAGCGGCAACGTAGACATTCGAACGGTACGCGTATTCTCCAAAGAGCCGATAGTCAGCTCTGTTTCCTTCACGAATGATGCTTCCTGCAAAGCGGATTTAACCGCTGTTTCCATCTCCGGAAAATCCCGAATGATTTCGAGGAATCTACAGTCGGCAGGAATCGGGAGGTCCAGAGGCAAAATTTTACGCGCGCTGTCGTTTGCCAAAATCACCGTCCCCATCCGATCAAGGACTATAACACCGATTTCAAGGCTTTCCAGGATCTGTCCCAAGAGCATCTGCAGTTTCCTGCGTTCTGCAAAATTTAGGCGGTCCCGGATAATGACCCCGATGCTGGCTGCGCTCAANNAAAAGCTGCCTTTCAAAATATTCCACTTCCCGCGTGCGAAGAGAGACTTCCAACTGGAAAGCGACAAGCATAATCCAGAGCAATACATTAATAAGTATCAGTAGAGTATAAATAAGAGCTCTGGGGCCGATGACTTCTTTCCGGGTTTTACTGCCGGTCAGTTTCAACATAATTATCAGTTCTCTTGGTCATCGAAAATCAATGCAAAATCGTTTTCGGGTTCAGCTTTCCCGGAACAGATGAAACTCATGACCGTAAGAGGAATCCTTAACTGTGCAAATAGTGCATGATGCGCGTGGTTTTTCATGCAATCTCGGGGCCGGATGTATACCGCCGCAAAAGTCTCCGAAAAGAAATATCCATTGCCGGAATCCGCTCTTCTACTTTATACGGTATTGATCAGGATTTTAGCCAAGTCTCTTTATTTCATCAATTTATGGTTCATCCCGCACCCTCATAAAGACAAATAATTATGACACATCTAAAGAGCAAAAACGCATTTTGTTTTAAATCCGTTGATTGGTCCGAAGATTGCAGTGTGTTCGAATCATCGCAATAAGGAGTGTCAATAGGGACATCTCCAAATCGCGAAGAATCGACAAAGGAGAGTCGAAAATGAAGAAAATAATTGGAGCGCTGTTGCCCGTAATCGGATTGATTATGTTACTTTCGGGGTGCAGCTCTGCGCCAAAAGAAGAAATCAACGCCACAACGGATGCACTTAAATCCATTGAAATCCCCGACGTCAACACCTATGCGTCCGATAGCCTTAAAGCGGCACAGGACGAAATGAATAAAGCCCTGACCGAAGTCAAACTGCAGGACGAAAAGTTTGCATTAACACGGGATTACAAAGAATCGGTAGCCTTGTTGAAATCCACGAAAGACCTTGTGGAGAAAGCTCAGAGTGAAGCCCAGGCGAATAAAGCGAAAGCGAAAGCAGATGCCGAAACCGCCATCGCGGAACTCCCTTCAATGTTACAGGAAGCCTCGGCGCTTTTAACAAAGGCACCGAAGGGCAAAGACACAAAAGCCGACCTCGAGGCGATGCAAAACGACCTGAAGCTGGCGGAGGAATCCGCTGCTGAAGCCAACAACGCCATGACCGCGGAAAAGTATCTCGACGCCCTGGCAAAGGCGAGCACGGCAAAAGAAAAGACCCTCTCAATCATTGAGCAGGTCAATACTGCCCGCCAGAAACTCGGCAGAAGAAGCTAAACCCGGATCTTAAATACTCTCGAATCTACAGGCTGGAATGGCAAGAATCAGGAAGTGGTCCGTCATAGCGTTCATTATCATTGTGCCGGGTCTGTTCCTTGTATCGGGCGGCTACATGGTCTGGTCGATGACGTCGATCTACAACCGGCCATGGCTTTTGGAAACCGGTTTGCGGTTTCGGCTGGCTGAATGCAGAACAGGCCCCGGCCTGATTTCCTTCCGTGAAGAATGGGAGAATCTGACAGCTAAGGCACAGGAAGCAGAATCGTGTCTGGTTGCTACTGATCGGAGGGTTTGGTTCCGGCGTAATTATTCGCAATGCATCTCAAAGATTATCTCCGCTGAAATGGAGGCCAGGCTTCTCAG
>DKBB01000019.1 GCA_002451015.1 Acidobacteria bacterium UBA6911 | reverse complement strand
CCAAACTCCCAACTGCCATTCATCTCCAGCCAGAGGCTGTGGCCCCATCCTTTGGCTGGGGCATTCTGGCTTTTTCCCGTAAACCGATCCATCGGAAAGGGTACATACGCCAGACAGATTATTCCCTGCAGTGGTAGTTTCCTTCAGCCACCCATTTGTAGGTAGTCAATTCCCGCAATCCCATAGGCCCGCGGGCATGCAGCCGTTGTGTCGAAATAGCCACCTCCGCCCCAAGCCCGAACTGGCCCCCGTCGGTAAAACGGGTAGAAGCGTTAACATACACGGCCGAAGAATCCACTTCATTGATCCAGCGAAAAGCATTGGCTTTATCTTCGGTCATGATGGCATCGGAGTGCCCCATGCTATGAGCATTCGTGTGCTCGATCGCGGCGTCAATTCCATCCACTACTTTCAAGCCAAGCACCAGCGACATCCATTCGGTATCGAAATCCTGCGGCCCCGCCGGCCGGACTGAATCCGGCAAAATCCCGGAACTGTTCCGGATCAGAAAAGGAACGGCCGACTCGTGCGCACGGAAAGAAACGCCGGCAGGGGTCAGATATTCTATAAGTCGAGGAAGCACGATTGCCGCCACGTCCTGGTGCACCAGAACCGTGTCCAGGGCGTTGCATACGGAAGGACGCTGTGTCTTGGCGTTGTGAATCACCGGCAAGGCTTTGTCGATATCGGCTGAGGCGTCCACAAAGATATGACATATTCCGATGCCGCCGGTAATCACCGGTATCCGGCTGTTTTCTCGGCAGAAACGATGCAGGCCTTCCCCACCCCGAGGCACGATGACATCCACGTATTCATGCAGTTTCAGAAGTTCCAGCACAAGCTTTCGGTCGGGATTGTCTATGAATTGCACGGTTTCCGGCGGTAGTCCGTTATCTGCGAGAGCCTTCTGCGCCATAGCCGCCAGTGCGCGGTTGGAATGGATCGTTTCCTTCCCTCCCCGCAACACTGCGGCATTACCCGTCTTGATGACCAATCCGGAAACATCAATAGTGACATTGGGACGAGACTCGTAAATAACGCCCACGACTCCCAGGGGAACCCGCTTCCTGCATAATTTCAAGCCGTTGGACAAAACCGTTTCATCGTAACACTCCCCGACAGGATCCGAAAGATCGACCAGTCTCCTCAGGTCGGAGGCCATTCCCTGGAGTCTTTTCTCGGTAAGGGTCAGTCGGTCGATCAACGCATCGCTCATACCGTTAGTGCGGGCAGCATCCAAATCCCTATTGTTGGCGGAAATGATCTCCTCGCGCCCCTTCTCTACCAATTCTGCGAGTGTGCGCAAAGTCCCGTCTTTTAAAGCGCTTTCAGCCTTTGCGATCTTTCGGAACGCCGCTCTGGCCGATTTCCCCATCACCGATAACATAATATCTTCCTTTTATTTGCAGATTGAAGATTAGGAATGATGAGAATTCTCACGGGTGCTATAAAGGGATCCGTTTACGATTCCACTATCGGATTCACGACTAGTGGCAATCCAACTCTCGAACAACAGTGAAAAACTCCGACCGCAGGGCGGAGNNGGGGCATTCCGGCTTTTTCCCATAAATTCTTCATCCAAAGCCATCCTACCTGCCCCTGTCATCATGCTTTTAATCTTCAATCTTCAACTAGAGTAACACCATATCGTTTCGATGCACCACGGCATCCCCGAAATGATACCCGAGGACGGATTCGATTTCGTCCGACGACCGCCCGGCGATGCTGCCCAGGTCTCTTCTGGAGTAATTGACGATCCCGCGGGCAATCTCGCTGCCGTCCGTTTTTACGATCCGTACCGTATCTCCGCGTTCGAAATCCCCCTCGACCAAAACCAGGCCGACAGCCAGAAGGCTCCCGCCACGATGCAAGGCGCGGAAAGCCCCCTCATCCACCATCAATGATCCCGGAGCCTGCCTCGCGGATAGGATATAGCGTTTACGGCTTTCCAGGGAGGTAACCACCGGTTTAAAATATGTGCCGGGCTTTTCGCCTTCAGCGATACGTATCAAGACATTATGTTCATTACCGGAAGCGATGATGCAGGCCGTTCCGGATCGTCTGGCCAGATCGGCAGCCTGCAGCTTTGTCACCATTCCGCCGGTACCCAATCCCGTATCACTGTCACCGGCCGCTGTCCATAGGTCTCTCGGAATCTCCCTTGTTATAACCTCCCGCACCAATTCGGCCCCGGGATTAATCCGGGGATTCGATGTGTGAAGTCCGGGCTGGTCCGTGAGAAAAATTAACAGGTCGGCATCCACCAGGTTCGAAACCATCGCTGAAAGATTGTCGTTGTCCCCGACGCGAATCTCCTCGGTTGCAACCGTGTCATTCTCATTCACCACGGGCACAACCTTTTCACCAACAAGGGCGATTAAGGTATTGCGCGCATTCAGGTAACTAAGCCTTGAGCCCAAATCGGCGCTTGTAAGCAGAACCTGGGCGGCCGTCAGGCCGTAGAGGCCGAAGATCTGTTCGTACATGGCCATCAATCTCGGTTGCCCGACAGCAGCCAGCATCTGCTTGGCGGGAATATCTTTGGGCAGCTGCCGGAAACCCAACCGTTCCCGCCCCATAGCGATAGCTCCGGATGAGACCAGCAATACCTGGTGCCCGGCGGACATCAATTTAGAGATTTGCCGGGCAAGCTCGATAAAGAGAGGTGGGGCAGGATGAGGCGTGCCGTTGGTCAGTGTAGATGTTCCCAGTTTTATTACGATTCGCATAGGTCTTAATCCAGATATAAAATATCCGAATTTTATACCATACACCTAACGCATTTCGCGAAACATCATGTTCTGTCTTTCTCTTTCATCTTCTTAAGTTCGTCCAGTGTATCCAGCTTCGCTTTCGGATTGATGGAGACACCGCAGCGAAATGCATCTCCGCAATGTTCCCCCAGTGCATAGTATCCCAACCCGGCGAACATAAAGGGCCGGATCTTGCCGGGATCGGGCCGGCCATCGGTCATGCAGTCTTCCGATAGAAACGTTTCCACAATTTTACCGACAATCAGCTCGTGGCTCCCGAGATTCAATATCTGGATCACTTCGCAGGCGTGATTCACAGGGCACTGCTTGATGAACGGAACGCTGTCCAGCCTGCCGTAGAAAACCTCGAAACCGCAATCCGCGGCTTTATCGACTCTTTTGCCCGAGGCAAGACCGCAGTAATCCGTTTCGTTGACCTGGCCAGTCCCGGGAACGTTCACTGAAAAAGACATATGCCGGCGAACGCCCTTTAACGAATGGCGGTGATGCTGCAGAGCTATGGTTACGGAAGGCGGAACGCTCGCGGCTACACCCGTCCAGGCCACCGTTGTGAAATCGGGAATATCGTCCACCTTGGTCCCGATCATAATGACCGGATAGGCACCCAGAATGGGCAGCAGACCGGGCTTCGGTTCCAGTTTGATTTTCTCCATCGGATTCCTCCTTTTCAGGTCTTTTATCGCCGCATTCATTATCATTATCCAATTGCCGGAAATCGAGATTGATTTCCGGGAAAAAGCCAGAATGCCCCAGCCTTTAGCTGGAGCCCCAGCCAAAGGCTGG
>DKBB01000188.1 GCA_002451015.1 Acidobacteria bacterium UBA6911 | reverse complement strand
GTAATTGTATTGTTTTATTCTGAACCTCCAGGGTCCGCGGGATCCGGAACCGGGATGCGCATGAGGTCCCGGCCTACAATGACTTTGCCGCGGAAGGCTTTCTTTGCCTCGTCCAGGAAATACCTTTCCGGGGCGTTGCCGGGTATCAGGTGCGTCAACACCAGAATTTTAGCATTGGCTTTTTCCGCCGCCTGCCCCGCTTCCGCAGCGCTCGAATGGTAATCGTAGATTGTCCAGGGATGCGACCCGTCTCCGCGGGAGGCTGCGTTCCCGTTCACATACGCCTCGTGGACAAGGATATCGGCATCTTTTGCAAAGCGATCCAGGTTGGGATTCGGCCGCATGTCTCCGGTAATGACTATACTCCCCAACCCCGCATCGAAACGAAATCCAAAGGCGGGTTCAACCGGATGATGATTCACGGCGAAAGCCGTGATCCGCACCAAAGCCGACAGGTTGCAGGCAACGCCCTCCTCCAGCACATGGGGATTGATTGCGGCCCCTTCACCGGGGATCTTTTCCGTCAGATCCCGACGAATATGAATATCGGATTCATAGAATTGCAGAATCCCGTCGGCGACTTTCCGGATACCTTTCGGACCGTACAGGTTGAAAGGCTCTCCGCTTCCGAACTGCCAGGTGGAATGAAACAGGTCGGGCAGTCCGTCAATATGGTCCGAGTGCAGGTGTGTGATAAATACCGAATGGATGGAACTCCAGGGAACCCCGGCGGCCGCAAGTCTCATAACGACACCCCGTCCGGCATCCACGATGAATACCCTTCCGCCGACCGCAACGGCACAGGACGGCCCCGCCCGCTCGGCACTCGGATAGGGATACCCCGTACCCAGAAGAATCAACTCCATGCTTGCATCCTGCTGCGCCCACGCAGGCGACCACAAAAGCAGGAATACGATTATTCCGGTGCCCGCAATCCCGAACCGGACCATATGCCTCCCCTCTTCGTCGGGGTGATTTTCCCGACAGGCCAGTCTGCAATGCTTTATCGATCATACGCAACAATTTCCGAAAAATAAAATGGAAGGTAGTGTATTATTACTGGCAAATTGCACGTTCTTAATTATCAAATTTACAATCGCCGAATGCATGAGGGTACATTGTTTCATGAAAAGTTGGAAGACACCGATATGTATCATAAGGGCGAACCTTCTGTTCGCCCCACTGTTGCACTTTGTCCCTGCACTGCTGGTATGATCTTGTTGATTTCAAACGGCCGGTGCCCGTCCCGACAGGGGGAGGAAACATGGACGGAAAAAAAACCGATGGAAAGCCCAATTTTATCATAATCGCAGCCAGCCTGGTTATAGTGATCGCCGGGCTCCAGGCCGCTACAGGCATCATCGTACCGTTCCTTATCTCGGTTTTCATTGCCGTCATCAGCCTTCCCCTGCAGAAATGGCTGATCGCCCGAAAGGTACCCGTCAGCCTGGCGATATTTTTAACGCTGACTTCGGACGTTCTGGTCCTCGTAGGCTTCGGATTCCTGGTCGGCGGCTCGGTGCGGGGATTTGCAAACGATGTAGTCGAATATCAGAAACGACTGGATATCCTGGTCGAGTCCCTGGACCAGTGGTTGCATCCTCTGGGATTCGAGATATCGAGCGAGGGTGTGATTACTTTTCTAAAGGAAAACGTTCTCAATATTTTCAAGAACGCCCTGCTGAGAGGCTATTCCTTTATATCCAACTTCGTACTTGTTCTGCTTACCATCTTATTTGTACTGTTCGAAGCATCCGGATTGAAATCCAAACTAGAACGAGCGTTTGGCCATCCCACGAGCAATACGATGCGTCTTGACAAGATAAAAAAGGATATTCAGCAGTATCTCCTCGTTAAAACCCTGGTCAGCCTGGCAACCGGCCTTCTTGTAGGAATATCTCTGGCGTTGATAGGTCTGGACTTTCCCGTCCTCTGGGGATTACTGGCCTTCCTTTTGAACTATATACCGAGCCTCGGTTCCATCATTGCCGCCGTACCTCCGGTGCTGCTGGCCCTCATCCAGTTCGGTTCCGGACGCGCCATTGGCGTTGCTGCGGTTTTTTTAGTCATCAACATCCTGGTGGGAAACCTCCTCGAGCCGCACCTGATGGGACGCCGACTGGGCCTGTCGGCTCTGGTAGTCTTCCTTTCCCTGGTTTTCTGGGGTTGGCTCTGGGGCCCGGTTGGAATGATACTGTCCGTACCGTTGACGATGATCATAAAAATCATGCTGGAAAACACCCAGGATTTGCGATGGATCGCAGTCATGCTGGGTTCCGGCAAGGAACAGCCTCCGGAAAATTAAATAACGCCCGTAACGAACCTGCCGGAGATCCCCCGACCCGCATTTCTCACAAGCTCATGTGCAGGCAGCGCCGCAGAACCTCCTGCGAGACGTGCGGGCCATGGAAGAAATCGACCACCCCGGTAATTCTGTCAGCAACCGGCGCATTCCATTCCACCAACAAGGCGTTCCCATCGGCAGCGTCACCGAGGAATTCCTCAGCTTGCCTTCTCCTCCTGGTATAGATGAACATCCCGTTGCGGGAACGGGATCGAGATGCCTTCAGCATCAAAGGTCAATTTAACCTTTTCGGTCACGTCAAAATAAACAGCCCAATAGTCTGAAGTCTTTACCCAGGGGCGCACCACAAAATTGATCGAGCTGTCACCGAGTTCCGATACCGCCACGGTCGGGGCCGGATCCTTCAGAATGCGATCATCCTCACCGATAATCCGCTCCAGTGTGGACTTGGCTTTCTTGATATCGTCGTCGTACCCGATGCCGAACACCATGTCGATTCTCCTCTGCTCCATCGCAGAGTAGTTAGTAATATTTTCTCCCGTCAGCTTGCTGTTGGGAACAATGACCTTTTTATTGTCAGGAGTTTTGAGGATGGTATTGAAAATCTGGACGGCATCGACGGTTCCTGTCGATCCCCCGCCTTCGATAAAATCACCCACCTTGAAAGGCTTGAAAATAATCAGCAAAACACCGGCGGCAAAGTTGGCAAGAGAACCCTGCATGGCAAAACCAATGGCCAAACCTGCAGCTCCGATAATCGCAACGAACGATGTTGTTTGCACCCCGATCTGATTTAAGGCCGCAATGACGACAATGACCATCAATGTAATTTTAGTCAGGCTGATTACGAATTTGACAAGAGTGTCTTCCGTTTTGCTCTTCACCAGAAGACGCCGGATGATGCCGTTAATAATTCCGACGAGGATCCGCCCTACAATCAGAATTATTACGGCATACAAGATGTTTAATCCAACGGGAATACCATATTCTAGAATTCTGTCTATGTATGTAGCTTCCATTGATCCCTCCCATTCGAAACGGTAATGCATGAGATACGTGCGTTTTGGCGAGCCGATTCCCGGGGAACGCCATTCCGGTCAATCGGAAACTGAATGCATTCAATATACCAAGCATAAAGAATCCGGACTATTATATACTTTTTATTCCCTGCCTGTTGGAAGGCGGCTTCATTATGGACCGTCATNNATGGGAAAGGCCGGGATCAGGAAGCCGGGTAATGAACGATATCGGTCCTGTGTCCCGCACCGGAGCAACTGCCGGATTTGTCGGAACCGAGGCTATGCGTGCCGGACATCGTTTTAAATTGCTTCAGTATTCCCAGCCATTTTTTCACCTGATTGAATACAAGAAATTCCTGCTGGACTCTCGTCTTTGCGTTGCGCGACCAGAGATCCAGTTCGCCGTCCGCCGAGATCATGTCTTCAAGCACCTGTGCCACTTCCGCGGGATCTTCAGGACAAAGAACAACCCGGCCGTGGATGCGATCCCTGATCTGCTGGCGCAGCCCGCATGCCGAGGAACCGACAACCGGTGTTCCTTTCCACATGGCTTCCGTCAAAGTAAGCCCGAAACCTTCACGAATGGAATTCTGCACCACAATGCTTGAGGCGGTCTGTATGGCATTCACCATGAGAGCATTATTCTTCCGGGAACTCATTGGCAGGGTCAACAGAACAACGTCTTTCTGAATGGCCGGATCCAGCCCGGCATACGTCGCGCACAGGTCGTTCAGAACTTCGCACCCTTCCGGATCATCCTGAATGGAGGCGGGGTCGGGCCCGACCATGACAAGCCGCAGCATTTCCGCCCGACACCGGTAGCGTTCATCTCCGGAATTTGATTTTCCGTTGAGTCCCTTCTTTATCTTGATAAAACCTTCAAGAAGGGGCTTCCATCCCTTGAGCCGATCCCATCGGGATATCTGGGTAATTGTAGGGCGATAGAGGAATCCGATTCTTTCCGGGCAATGCGCCGGTCCGAAAGCACCATCCGGTTGAAGACGCTGTGCAGGTTCCGGAAAAGGATCGGCAAGGTTGGGATTGGCCAGTCTGCCCAGGCCGGCGTTGCACAGGATCGAGGTCAATTCCTCCGCGCGGATGGTACGATTTTTGTAACTCAGCGGATCGATTGCAGGATAAATAATAGA
>DKBB01000183.1 GCA_002451015.1 Acidobacteria bacterium UBA6911 | reverse complement strand
GGTCTTCGCGGTTCAAAATACAAAATCCGGAATCTCCAGTCCTGAACCTTGAACGGGAAACGGGAATTGACAAAAAAAGGCTCCCGAACTTTCGCCCGGGAGCCTTTCCCTTAATGAAGGATGTCCTTCTTAATTAGAAGTCAATCCTGACCTGTCCTTGGAACGTCCGGGCTCCAGCTTTAGAGCCTAAATAGCCCAAGTCACGCTGGACGAAGCTCCATGTGGCGAAGTCGAACGCCGAAGACATGTTAGCCAATGGTGCGTTGATGGATTCTGAACGGAATCCACCAAAGCCCGCGCCCCCATTGGGATGCGGATGGTTGAACACGTTCTGGGCGTCGAAACGGACTGAAATCCGCTTGCCTTCCGCAATCCGGAAAGACTTCCTGAAGTTCATGTCCGTGTTCCAGATCATGGGACCCGTCAGGTTGTTGCGCGAGAAGTTGCCGCGCTCCCCTGGCATGGGGTTGGAAAACACAATTTGACCTGTTTCGCTGTCCTGGAAGGCCCTCAAGCTGCAATAAAAATTGGCAGACCCATTCCATACTACGCTGGAATCATTGCATACAGGATCCTTGACATTTATATACCGCGGGCCACCTTCGCTGTTGGTATAAAAGTTCCCGAACCTGTCTCCGTGTTGCCAATTCACATAACCGCTTTTGGGGTCGAAATCCCCGCTAATTTGAGCCGGAGTGCTGCCCCAGAGGGTGTTGCTGGTTGAGTTGATGCCGAACGGCATGCCGGTTTCCATCGTGAAGATCCAGGACAACTGCCATCCGCCGATGATGTTCCCGACAACGGGGTTTACATCGGAGAACAGCCACTTGTTGGGTCCGAACGGAAGCTCGTAGGTGCCGTTCGTCCGCAGGGTGTGCGAACGGTGCGTCCCCGATGGTCCGTAATCGAGCGGATTAAGGGGGTACCGTGGATCGGGGTTGCCCTGGTAGCCCAGGTCCCGGCTCCAGGTCCAGGTCCCGGAGAAGTACAGCCCGCGCGTCGCACGCATGGTGAACTGGGTTTGCATCGAATGGTAGTTCGATCTGCCCCGGTTGACCTGCATGGTCGCGTTGTTGAACTGCGGGTTGGTGTTAATGAAGTTTTCCGGGAATCCGTTCAACCGGAGAATCGCCCCGTTGGTGTAATTCGGAATTTCCGGAAGGTACGCATTGGCGGCATAATTCCGGTTGTAGTTCAGGCTTCCCAGAGTGCCGGCAAGACCGGCGAAGTTGCCGTTGGCCAGGTTGCCCGCAGTGCTGCCTGAGGCGCGCAGCTGCTGGCCTCCGGTGGAACCGGAGCCGACCGCCGGAAGGTAGGATACAATAGTGGTTCCCCAGAGCATCTGATCCAGTATTTCCGGATTTTCGCCTCTCCGCGCCGCTTCAAAGGCGTCGAACAGCCCGTTGTTGATGAAGTTGGCCGAATTGACGTTGGTGCCCTGGATATTCTTCCGGCTCAGGTTGCCGACATACTTGACTTCCAGCGTCATGTTGGATCCGATATTGCGAACCAGGGCCAGGGTGATGCGCTGGATGTACGGGGTTCGAAGATTCGGATCGTACACGGTGATGCTCTGCTCGCGCTGGTAGATCGGGATCGTCGGGTTGGCTGCCGGAGGAACCAGGTGGGTGGGAACGACGAACAGGTTGGTCAGGATTTCGTCCGCCATCGTGAGATCCATGTAACCGCCATCGAAGCCGGATCCATTGTAGACCAGATCCTGGACGATGCCCGGGGCGAAGTTGATGTTGCCCGCCGCGCGTCCGGGTGTCGTGTAGGTCATCTGGTACCCGCCGCGAACCATGGTCTTGCCCTTGCCGCCCCAGGGGAGCTGCCAGGAAAAGCCGATCGCGGGACCCAAGTTGTTCCAGTCGTCGTTGTAGATCTTCTTATCCGGATTGGGTGAATCCGGGCCGATGAAGGCCAAGGTGGAGAGTTCTCCGGCATAGGTGCCGTCAAATTCGTTGCAACCCTGGCACGGTGTGAACTCCGGNNTCCAGAAGGCCGATGGTCATGCCTCCCTTGAGGTAGGGAACGCCGTATTGCTCATACCGCAATCCGAGCGTAAGGCTGAACGAATCCGTCACCCGCCATTCGTCCTGCATGAACAGGTTGAACTGGTTCTGGCGGAAATCGGTGATGCGCGCGTCTTCCCCGAGCCGGATATCGTTGTACTCTGTGGCCGTGGGGTCGTTGATGAAGCGGTACTGCCGGGCGGTTCCTATGGACCCCGCCAGCAGGTTCATCACGTCGTAGACATTCCCGAGACTGCCGGCGCCGCCGGATCCCGTTATGCCCGCAAAGTATGCATCTGCCGTCGGCGTGTAGTTACCGCTTAAATACAGGCTCTCGTTGGGCGCATCAGCGGAGTCGCCGCCCTCCAAGCCGGGATAGGTCATGGCCGAAGCCCCGAAGGATATCGAGCCGTTGACCAGCTGCCACGACTGGGTCCTGTGGACCTCTCCACCGAACCGGAACGTGTGACGGCCCTTCGTCCAGGTCATCGTATCGGCATAGACGAAACGGTAGTCGTCGCCGCCCCACTGGGTTCCGTGGTTGCCGCGGCCGTTCCCGTAAGGATGGTAGCCGCCCGCGATCTGGAAACCGCCGTCCAGGCCGATGAGCAGAGGCAGATCGGTCGGGTAGTTTGCCAGGTCCTGCTTGAAATAATTCGGGCAGTCGGCGCAATCTACCGCCAGCATTTTCTCCGTGAGGATCTCGCCCGTTCCCGGTGTGGACAGGGGAGAATTCACGTAGGACGTTTGCTTGTTGAACCCGAATCGCAGCTCGTTCAACAGCGTCGGCTTCAGGGTCGATGTCAGGCTGGCCGACAGCTGCGACGGATACCGGGTGATGAAGCTGGGATAAGCGTTTTCCGGCAGGCTCGGTCCCTGGTCCATGCCCTTGCTTCTTTCGTAGCTGAAGGAGCCGCTGAGACGGTGGTTGGAGTTGAAGTTGTGGTCGAGACGGACCGTGATTTGCTTCCGCTCCGGAGATTCGCCGAGACCGTAGATGTTGTCGTAACCGGCCCTGGCGCGGGTCCAGCGGAAACCGCCGTAGTTCAGGCCGTCGCCGACATCCCAGTTGTTGATCGAGGGAGGATACATATCGGCCAGGAACCTCTGAACGAACCCGGACTCATCGCAGCCGTCGCGGCGGCCGGGATCGTACGCTTGACTCCAGTCGACATAGGTGTCGGTAAGACAGCCCAGGCTATCGAAAGCACCTGCCGGGAAATTGGGTTCCCCGTTAGGCCCCGTGACGGTAGCGATATCAAAACCGTCCACGAAGGGAGCGAATGCGTACTGGTAACGGAGCGGGGATAACTCACCGGCAGAAGCTCCCATGTAAGCCGGCTGAGTCATCAATGAGCCGTCAGCACCAATGAGATATCCGTCGGAATCCATCTTCGGTGTTCCGTCACCGTTTACCGTCCATACGGAAGACGGCGCGTTATTGCGCGAACTCCCGAAGAGATTTTCATTATTTGAAAGGTTAGTACCGTTATAGCCTTCAAACCAGCGCATGACGCCCAGTCGGGCCCATGCCGTCGGCGCCTGACGGTTTACGTTGTTCTCCTTGACGCGCTGGATCTGCTGGTTCCAGGAGGCGAAGAAGAACGTCTTGTTCTTGATGATGGGGCCGCCGAAGGAGAAGGTCAGCTCGTTCTGGTTTCTCCATGGGGGAATGGTGCCCTGCCAGCCGTTCGTCCACCAGTTCGCATCCAGAGCCGTGTTCTGGATGTTCCAGACGGCGCTGCCGGTGTATTCGTTGTTGCCCGATTTGGTCACAACCTGCACCTGGCCGCTGCCGCGCCCCATTTCCGCATCGACGGGCGCGACGACCAGCTTGATCTCGCCGACGATCTCCGGGTTCAGATGCACGGGGGACGCCATACCGACCGCCCAGCGAACATCGTTGACCGTTACACCGTCGCGCTGGACGTTCACCTGATCGGCGCCGATCCCGGCCAGGGTGGTCTGGTCGGCTGCCCATATCGCGTTCGGTGTCATATTCACGCCGCCCATCACCTTGATGAGATCGAGCGCGTTGCTGTTGACAAGAGGCAAGTCGTTTACTTGCGTTTCGGGTAGCACCATACCGACGGAAGGATTCGATTCCAGCAGCACGCTTTCCGTTTCAACGCTGACCAGAACCTCTTCCTCTATTCCGGCTATAGCCAACTCGAAGCTGAGCCTGAAATTGTCGGATGCTACGAGTCGGATTCCGGTTTTTGTCTGTTTCTGGAAACCATCCAACTCCGCAGTGACGCGGTACAAACCGACCTGGAGACCCGGGAAATTATAGACTCCGGAATCGTTTGTGAACGCCTCTTTCGTGATACCTGTTTCCACATTCGTCACTGTGACGGTCGCGCCCGGAAGAACCCCTTCGGATTCATCCGTAACGGTACCGTTAATACTGGCGTTTGATTGGCTGAATGCCTGCGCGCAAAATAGGAGCAGAATCAGCGCAGCCACTCCAAGTAAATATTTTTTCAAGATCATACTCTCTCCTTTGATAGAGTTGATTTGGAATTCATTACCTCCCCATCCGTCCGCCAGGTAAACGGGGCTAGTGATTTCCAATTCACGAATCCGCGGCAAAAAACGACTGAGCAAACGGACTCCGGCCGTATTCCATTTCCGATATTTTCCTGTATCCGGAACAGATACAACCTGGAACCTCCTTCAAACAGCCATTTCCGCAGACACCGCCCAAAGCAGCCATTTCCCTCACATAGGCACAAAACCCAATTCTGGCTTGCTTGAACTTGTCCTACTATGTCCCCTTATGCACTCGATAAGCAAGGTTTTTTACTTATCATTTTGGATAAATACTTTGCATTTGTGGTTGATTTGACCGATTATTCCAACGAATTCCTGGTATTTTAGGATTTCTCCCGCGAACGCGCTCTAAATGCCTTCGCGATCGCCGGAACCTCCATCCTCTCTCAACTGGCTGGGGCTCTTGCCGGTCGCCTGGAAGATGAAGCGGGAAAACGATGCCGCCGAAGCGTATCCGAGCCGAATTCCTATTTCTTTTACGGACAGGTGAGGCTGGTCCAGCAATCTCCGGGCAGCCTGCAACAGCTTCCTGCGCCGATATTCCCGAAAGGTGGTTTTTCTGCGCGAGCGCATAGCATTTTCGATCGTGTGCCGGTCGACCCCGAGAGTGTCGGCGATATCGGAAAGGCGCATATGCGGCCTCTCAGCGAGCAGGGTATCCATTTCAACTAAAAGCTTGCTTCGGTTGTATGTCACTTCGGTTCTATAATCGATCGCCCGTTCCGGCAACCCGGAGTATAGAGTCATACAGAACGGTTTTTTTATCGATGGAAAGACCGCTAACATTAAAACTGTAAGGCCGGACCGGTGATCGAGGGAACAAGGATGGAGGGCCTGGTTCAACTGAGCAGAAAAATCGATCGGACCCAACCGTTTAAGATAATTGACGCCAGCAACGATGCCGCCGCGGAATTCCAGCTCTCCCCGGACACACCCGACCTTCTTAAAAACTGATTACTCCCGTACGAGGCACAGGGGCGAAAAGTGTCTTCGCCCCTATCTTGATGATTAGACCAGGGAGCCTGCCTCCGGGGATGTGTGGTTCGGATCCAGGGCTTCCGTGACCTTTTTCCACCATAAATGGTAATTCGCGAGCGCGGGGCCGATTTCATCCTGCGGCCCCATGGTCATGGCAAAGTAGCGCTCGTCAAACGCCCTCTTCGCCTGCTCCTGCTGCCACTTCTCCACGGCTTCCTTCGCCACGGGATTGGCCGGATCGAACTTGCAGAATATTTCCGTTTTACCGAGATGGCCCTGCTCGACGCCCCAACCGAAGAAGGCGCCGCCGTCCGGAACGATCAGGCCCTTGTCTATCAGGGGTTCCTTCGCTTTGCCGGCCCCGATCGCCCACCGGATCGTCAGGTCTCTCTGGCCCATGACAGGAATGGAATTAAACGCTCCGCCGGCGCGGAAGGTTTCCCGGATCGAGGCGGAAACCCGGATACACTGGCACAACAGAATTCCTTCCGTTCTGGGATCCTCGACGGACTTCAGGGATTGGCCGTCATTTTCACGGACAATCTGCTCCAGCACTTTCTTTTTGTATTCGAAATCGGCCGTCGAGTTGCCGGCTATGATGACAAAGAAACCCGGCCCCTGGACCTCCCTGTTCATCTCCTGGAAAACTCTTTCGTCCTCTTCATTGGACGTGGTGATGTTCGCAGCCACCATGGATACATTGAAACCCATCAGCTCGAAACAGATTTCGTTTTCTCCGAGCTTGATCTCCGCATTCCACATCTTCTCCACTGACGGGAAGCTGTAGTAGCGCGCCATGAAGTTGGCCGGTATCTCGTCCAGATAGTAATTCGGCGAGGTCCCCTCTATCGGGAACCTGGACGGTCCGGGCCAGTGATAGAGCTTTATGGCGGCCTTCGTGAACACACCCGGCGTGACTCCGGGCGGCACGGCGCTGGTCAGGATGCTTCTTAAGGACGGCCCCGGTCCGTCGCCGCAGAACCATTCATTCACGGATCCGGCGGCTCCGGAATGAACGATATGGCCCTCGGGCGTCACCCATTCAATGGCAAGGTGGTTGCGATCGTCGCCGCTCGTAGTCTGGTCCAGGTGTCCGTGTCCCCGGAGCATCGCGGTGCAGTTGCTCCCGGCGCCCTTGAGGTTCATGTGCAGGCCCCGTTTAAACAGCTCCGCCTGCAGCTGCGCCGTAATGACGTAAGGCTCCACCACGGCGTACATGTTCTTCTCGTTGATTTCAACAATCCGGTCCATCCGTCTCAGATCGATGTAAACAATGTCCGGGGGGAACATCCCGGTCCAGCCGGTACATACCGCCCGGAAAGCCAGCTTGTGTTTATTGCACAGCTTTACGATCGCCTGGACCTCCGCGGTATTCTTGGGAAGTATTATGGCCGCGAATTTTACCTGATGGTACGCGGGCATCATTGCCGGATCGTTGCTGATGAACTCCGGCCCGACCACACCCTCGAAGGCCGCATAAATTTCTTTGTTCAAAGCCATGGTTCATTCCCCCTTTTCTAAAGCGCGTTCGCTACAAGTTCAACGATGTCGTATACCTTCAGGCTGCTGCCGGATGCGGCGATGGCTTCGTTGAAGGTCTTTTCGCACCAGGGACAGGCCGTCACAATCGCTTCGGCTCCTGTAGATGCGGCTTCATCTATTCTTTCGCGGGCGGTCCAGGAAGCGAACTCGGGATTGGATTCGCGGACTCCGCCCCCGGCGCCGCAGCACCAGGCGTATTCCCTGATCCGGGTCATTTCCGTGAGTTTCAGCCCCGGGATGCTTTGAAGCACATTCCGCGGCGATTCATAGACGCCGTTCGAACCCCGGCGGTATTGCTTGGGCGGATCGAATACGAAACGGTCTCCAGGAATCTTTTTGCCCTTCCAATGGACCCACGGTTCCCCCATCCGGCCCAAGCGGCAGGGATCATGGTAGGTCACCGCCATGCCCGCTTTTTTGCGCAATTTCAGCCGGCCGCTTTTGATCAGCGTGTCGATGTATTCCGAGATGTGCACTACTTCGAGGTCTTTCTTCAGGCCAAACTTGTCGTAAAGGACCTTGAATGCCTGGTACCCGTCGGCGCAGGCGGTAACCACTGTCTTAACGCCGGCTTTTTTAATCATGGCCATGTTCTTTTTGGCCTGTCTGAGAAAATCCTTCTCGTAGCCCATCTGGTAGGCGCGACCGCCGCAGCAGGTTTCGTTGTCGCCGGCGATGCCGAAATCGACGCCCGCCTTCTTGAGTATCTCGGCCGTGGCCCTGGCCAGCTTGTGCATGCCCTTGTCATAGCTCGTGAGGCACCCGACGTGAAAAAGGACATCCACTTTATTCCGGGCGATGTTTTTCAGCTTCAGACCGGAAGCCCAGGCTCCCCGTTTCCCGGCAGCGGGAACCATCGAACCCTGCTTTCGGAGTCTTTGGATCACCTTGTCGAGGGCAGGATCGGTTTTGCCGTCCTCGACGCACCGGATCCGGATTTCATTGATCGGCTCCTGGACCTCCATGTCCATGGCGTAATTGCATGAAACACCGCAGGCCCCGCACATCTGGCAGTTGTAAACGACATGCAGAAGCTTGTCGGTATATTTCAAACTGCCGTCCAGCATTGCCGTCCCGATATTCAGTCTCCCGCCGCCCGAATATGCATGAAAGTCAAATCTCGATATGCTGGGACACACGGTGGAGTACGGATGCCCCTGTACCTGCTGCAAGGGGATGAATTTGCAGCATGAGCACCGGCAGCACATTCCCATGTCGCCCTTATATTGTTCCAGTCCCATCTTGGCTATCTCCTATATTCGTTCGATGATTACGTTGCGCCCCGTTTCTGTTTTAAAAGCAAATCTTCCCCGGGTTCATAATGTTGTTGGGATCAACAATGTTCTTGAGCTTGTTTAAAACGGCGACCGTAGCCGCATCCCTGTTCAGAATCATCCCGGCGCTTTCTCCATAAGGTCTTGAGAAGAACGCCCCCATGGACATCAAGTTTTTGGTGGCCTGGGAGGACAATTCCCTGACGCGATTCTGTTCGCCTGAATTTTCAGGATCATAAAACAGATTGAATTCGCAGTGATAGCCGGTACCCTGAACAACGGGCTGGATATAGACACCCAGACTCGAAGCGGGATAGCCGGCCTTTTCAGATTGGTCGGTCATCGCATTGATCTGACATTCCAGCTTGTCATGGATGGTCAAAAAGAATACGTCCTGGCAGGCCCCTTTGAAGCCAAGCTTCCAATAAGGCTCTGAAGAGGGTTGCTGAACCGTTTTCAAAATTTCGTTTGCCGAAATTTCCCCCGCAGCCCTGACCGCCTCCACCCCCAGACGCCGGGTGATTTCGGAAATATCCTTGATGGAAGCGTCGATCCGTTCCTCCGGCAGGTACTCGTAACCGGCGACGGTGTAGAAAAGGGTCCATGGCGGCAGGGTTTCTTTGAGTTTCAGGTAATCGTCCGGCCATTTTTTCGTGAAGATGGCGGCCAGGTTCGTATTGTTGAGAATAAAGCATTCGTTCACAATCCTCAGGCGAACCAGCCAGGAAGTGAGTTCGAGCAGGGTATTGAGGCTTGAGGCATTCACGACGAAAGGTTCTTCAAGACTCGGGAGCAGTTCGCACCGCATGGATGCCCACGTAACGATGCCCATGGTCCCCTGCGCACCCTGGATAAGCCGGTGCCAGGAAGCCGTGCCGGGGCCGTAGGGCGCCTTCTGCACTCCGCCTACCTTCCACTGTTCCTTTACCGTGCCGGGACCGGCCGCTTGTCCGGTTCTGAATTCGTCGCCGGTGCCGAAGAAAACCTCGGTACAGGCAAGCGGGTCGGATATATCCCACTGGTACTTGGGCATAACGACAGGCTCCCTTTCGAGCATGCTGCCGATAACGGATTTGGACCTGCGGGGCAGAAGCGGCATATTGAGCCTCAACCCTTCTTTTTCCACCTTGGGTATCAGTTCGCCGAAGGTTACCCCCGGCTCGACCATGGCCACCCTGCGCGGCCGGTCCACAAATATCACTTTATTCATTTGGCTGAGATCGACGACGACGGCCCCACCGGCACCCGGAACGGTATCGCCCCGAAAATGGGGCGCACCGGAGCTTACGGGCACAAGCGGGGTCCCGGTCTTGTTGGCCAGTTTGACAATTTTCTGCACCTCTCCGGAACTTTTCGGTTTAACAACGCATACCGGCCTTACGGAGTTTACAAAACTTATATCTCTGGAATATTCATCCAGGACCGCTGGATTAAAACTCACATTCCGAGTTCCGACAATTTTAGCCAGCTTCTCTTTTGCAATCATTTGCATCCCCTTTCACTCTCCAGCCCGCATTTATCAAAGGGCTTGCCGTTTTGCTTCCGCGCAGGGCGAGCAGACGGGCCCGAGTCGACAGATGAATAAAGCGTGTTTTGTATAACGGTAATTATGGCAATTTTTTTCGGGGTTTGATTCATTTCAGCCACTATCCTCGGTCCGTTCTCACAGGATTTATCGCTGCACGGTATTATCGTGCCGGGGCTTCCCCACTATTTCCTGCTAGGTTTCACCGCTTCGCTACCGGCGTCTGTATAAACGGGCATGCCTGCTGCGCTTCGCTTACACGAAACCGTGTGAAAAATACGGGCCAGGAAAATAGGGCACAACTATATCACAGGGACCCTGGGAACCAATCCGTATTTGTTGGAGGTAATTTTGGTGACAATTCCGGTGACGGTCACCGGAATTGTGAGGGAGTTACTCTTTTTTGGTAAGCCGGATATCGCCGGCATTTGTAACCAGGGTTATGGGCGATCCGCCTGTTCCCACGGAAGTATCCAGCGCCTGAGCCTTCTTTCGAATACCGACTGTCAGGGGCACGGGCTCTCCGTCCACGGTTTGAGGAGGGTAGTCGACAACCACCTCCCCGTCCATGGTTTCCAGCTTGAGCACGGCGGAATATTCTTCCGGGAGTTGCAGGTCGATGGAACCCAGTCGGGTACTCGCTCCAAATTCCAGCCCTTTCCAGCGATTCCCGGACATATCCACATGGATATTCCCCTGCTCGGTGGTTCCGAAAAAATATCCCGACATCGAGGACGCTCCAAGGTCCCCCGTACCGGTGGCAAGTTCCACCCAGCCGTTCACTTTCTCGGCGGATATGTCGCCCCTGCTTATTGTCGCTTTTATGTCGGTCCTGTCGCCCGGGAGGTAGACGACAAGATTGTATTCTAACGACACTGCATCTTCAGGGACACCGTTAACCTGAATTTTGGAACTTGTTTGATTCCAGCGGACCCGGAGCGGATACTTCTCAATTTCCTTCTTGGCCTGTTCCGGCGACAGTCCATGAACGATCTTTTCGGCTTCCACCTGCACCGAACCCTTCTTCCAGCCGATAATCCTGATGGAGCCGGGCACCTCAGACGCTATCAGGATCTTCCCTCCGGGATAGAACCGGAACTGCTTTTCTTCCTTTTCCACGTAGGAACCGTCCGGCGCGCTCGCGACAGTACTGGTCGTTTCCTGACAAAGAAGATTCGGTACAAACAGGCAAAATAGTAATAAAAGGTATCGTTGCATACGTAATGTCTCCCGCTTTATATATTCGGCCGGTCGCCGTCGAAGGATCAATTATTAATTGAATAAAGTGGGCAGGAGTTCGGATGTAGGGCGAACACAATGCTTCTCTGACTAATCCGCTTGTATCAGCGTATAGGCGTCGATTCCCAGCAGGACGAGAAAGGAAAAAACGGCTACAGCAATCCACCATACCGTTTGGGCGATACCCGAATACATCCGGCGCAGAATCGCAATGAACAGGTGGTAAATAATCCAGCATTCGAGCGCGAACGGGAGAAAGCCCAGAAATCCGGGGGCCGGCATTTCAAAAACTTTCCACTTTCCAAAAAAGGGAACCGTATACATCCACCCGGATCCGGCCCAGTAGTTCCAGAATTCCCAGAGGATGCCGCAGATCAGTCCGGCCAGCATCAGGCTCCACACACGCCTACGATCTCCGGTATGGAGATCGAAAGACAAGCCCCGTATTCCGAATTTTCCCAGCACCGGGTTTAAAAGAAAGATGGGTCCGATCCATACCGCCGGAAAGAAATACTGCGGCCAGGCGAGAGGAGCGACCGTCAGACCCAGACCGATCGCAATCCATAGGGAAACGTTGCGCGGCGCTTCAATGGAAGGAAGGGAAGCGTGCTCGGAAGCGGCGGGGGCCGATGGCGGCTTCCAGAATAGCTCCACCAGATCCGCAGTAATAAAAATCCCGGGCAGAACGGTCGCGTAGGAGATTAAATAGCCGGACCATCGCAGCCATGTCTCCATGGCAGCGACACTGTATGCCCAGTTCTGTATCCTGAAATTGAACGCTTCAAAAATCAGCCATACGAAAATTGAAATCGGGAGCATGGCCCAAAATTCCCGACGCCGGCCGTACAGCAGGGAACGCCCGCGGATCTTGAGAAGCAGGTTGTCCGCCAGAAAAATATAGGACCACCAGGCGAAGCAGTAAAACCAGGTTGTAAAGGGCTCTATTTCGCGGAGCAGGCAGTATTCGGAAACTATTAAAAGCAGCAGCCCGAACCAACCGTATAATCTCATGGAGGAATTATACTATGAAAAAAACCTTGCGAATGCACTGGAACCGCCGTTGAATAAAACCACGCGGCGTGGTTTTACGGCGATTTCAAAGTTTCCAGTTCCGTCTTTTCTCTGATGGATTTTAACGGGAAACCTGGAACGGAGAGCAGTGAATATAAATATTTTCTCCAACCGGCCGGTTTTCCCAGATTCCACAAGCCTCAGGACTGGCATTAAACGCGGTTATATCCAGGTGATTTTGAATCCCCCGATGCCAGTCGTAACATGCATAAATATTTTTACGGCAGCACTGTCATAATTTTCGCTGAAATATTCCGAATCCCTTTGTGTGAACCCGTCAAGATGCATCCCGCTTAAAAAATGCTTTGCGGTCTCCACCCTGACTCCGATGGATCGGGGGAGTTTCAAATGTACGCCGCCGACGCCCACTTGAATGCGCACCGTAGCGTCCTGTTTCCAATCGCCGGTAAAATCCAGGTCCGCGCCACCGACACCGCCATCGAATCCAAACTCCCGGAAATTCAGATTTCCCAGACCGACCGCTTCGATGCTTCCGACGCCGTTTTTCAGGTTTATGTAATCGCATGAAACGGCATTCGGTTCGAAAACGGACACCTTGGCTCCCCCGACACCGGACTCGAAGTCGAGACGGAACAGCTTCATTCCGGTCAGGGACAGCCGGGCATTGCCCACACCCGTATAGGCTTTCAGATCCGTGGGAATCGAATTGCTCAATTTGAGCCGCAGACTGTTTCCGTAACTTTCCTTTCTAAATCCGGGTTCCCGTATTCCCTCGAGGCTGAGCGACAAGCGCCCTTCCTCCCCGCCGGGATTCGTTTCGTATTGAATATCGGGTTTAAAACTTGATTTGTCATAGTCCAGGCCAAGAGTGTAAAGGTTGCCGGCAACTTCGCTGCCGCTGATTTCGAGCGTTCCGACATCGATGCGGACAGTGGCCCGCAGCGTCTTTTCTTTTTTTAAGAGTTGCTCCCGGGACATCGAATCCATTTCTGCCGGAATATCCGATGCGAAATAGCACCCGGCGAAGAATGGAAGACCGCAAAGTATCCATGCCCATTTTTTCATGACGCAGCTCCTATCCTCTAACGGTTTCTTTCGTTTCTCCGACCACTGAAAATCCGGATATTGTCGTACTCGGTCACCAGCATTATTCTGGCTTCTGCAGAATCTAAATTATAATCCAGCGTCCCTGTATTCAAGACAGTCGGAGCCGGATCCAATCCTGTATAAAACGACTCAACCCTCCCCTGCCGGGCAACGGCATTGAGGGAAAAATCCGCCCCTTCAGGCAGGAACAGATCGATGCCCCCGTTGCGATTCTTCACATTGACGTTGTTTTTAACCGGATTGCTAAGGGAAAGACTGATGTCGGCATATTCGTTTTCGATGCTGCAGGCGCCTGTCAATTCCCCTACAATAACATCCTTCAATGTCGTCCGGATGTTCAGCCTGCCACCGGCGTCATTCACCCGAATCCCGCTTCCGCGCCCGTTCATCGTAAGGTTGCCGTTCACGGCATCGGCATGAATGCTGTCGGAGTCGGACTGAATCTGGACATCCCCCCGGACATCCTTCAGGTAAATGTCCGCGTACCGGGTGTCGAGCCAAACATCGGAAGCGACATCCTGAACACGGACACTCCTGTGACTGGCCGTGATTCTCAGGCTGTCCTTCAACCTCGCCGCATTCACATCCGTCCCGCGCGCATCGACGGTAACGGGTTGAGACACATCCTCGATTTTCAACTCCCCTTCCGCAATCGACGCCGTAACCTTCCCTTCCACATGCGATATCACCGTCGGGGAGAATTCATTCGTAACGGTTACATCGCCCCGGATATTTTCCATGTAGGCTTTGCTCCTGCTGTTCAGGACGAGGTTTCCGGTCAGATTTGACAGGCGGCATTCGCCATAACGCGAGTTCACAATAAACTGCCCATTGCAGTCACGGATTTCCAGGTCCCGGTGCGTTGTACTCAAATCCAGTTTCCCATCGATACCGAGGGCCGCAACGTCTCCAAAAGTATTCCGCACCTGCAGTTGCGAATTCTTCGGGACGAAGATTTCCATGTCGGTTTCAATCCGGGTATCCCCCGCATTGACGGATACCCGGTTTGTCTTTACCACAAACGCGGCAGCCGGTGTTCCCGGAAGTGCATTATCAGGCGGGGAAGGTTCGTTGCTTCCCTCCACGCGGATTCTGTCCGCCAACTCCCGTGCCCTGGTTTCATCGGCGTAAATTACCTTGTTGAGGCGTACACGAATTTCCCGATCGCTTCCGGGGGATACAGACACCTTTCCGTGGGAATTTTCGATCCGAATGCGCTCGACACCGTCCAGGGGGAAAGCCGTTTCCTCCATGTAAGTATGAGAATTCCCGAGCCACTGTTCCGGTTGCATGGATACATTTCCGATTTTAAACGGCCATTCTCCAAGGACCCATCTCAGTTGGGTCTCGGATTTTTTAATAAATAAAATGCCCAGAATTAAAATCACACAGAGGCCTAAAAACTCGCCGAACCGGATGGATATCGATTTTACCCGGAAAAAGTAATCCGCCACTTTCCCCGCCCCCAGAAAAATCAGCAGAAGGGGCCAGTAACGCTTGGTCAGAATCCAGACATCCGGCGCAATCCCGAGATTGCTTAAAAGAAACAAGACACCCAGCCCTGTCCAGAGCAGGGCGCTTAACAAGGATGGACGACGCTCTCTGGGCACGGGTTACTCCTTTGATGGCGCATTATCCGGGACATCGGCTCCGTCCTTAGACCGGATGAAATACGCGAAGATCTTGCTAAGACCGATAATAATCAGGCACACCGGCCAATAACGGGTAATCAGCTGCCAGGCGGAAAACGGAGCATAGAAATTCTCCACCAGGAAAATCACCCCAAGTGCGATCAGTATCAGTCCCATTGTCAATGCACCGCTATTTGGATACTTTGTCATTTCCCGACAGGCCCCTTTACTCCCTGTTGATCTCTGTTGAAACGACAGAACCATGTCTGTCCCGGTTCGTTTTCTTACGCCCACGTACGGAGAGGAAGACAAGGTACGCGCCTATCAATATGAAAATCGCCGGCCACGTCCGTACCAGGAAATAAAATGAAATAATGTTTTGTAGAAGGAACAGCGCGCCTGCGAGAATCAAAAAGACGCCCCACCCGGTCAGACTATTGTCCGGACGGCCGGTCTCCTCCCCGGAGCCGTCCGATTGCACGAGCCGACGGGTGGCTTTCTCCGCAGTTCTGTAGGCGTCAAACATGGTAAAGATGAGGAAAACGAAAGCCCCGAACCCGAAGACGGCATTCAAGGCGTTCCCCATAACGATAAGAGCGGCGAATACGGTAAAATAGGTTACGGCCTTCAGGTATTCATTGTTGTATACGGCTCCGATACCGGGAACGATGGCGAAAAAGGCCGCCCGTCTGGGCGAATCTGAGGGCAGTTGAAAATCCTTTACTGTCGCCACCCACTCCGCACCCTGTTCCAGGCACGGCAGGCAGTACGCTTTCCCCTTAACCGGATTCGCGCAGTCGTCGCATAAAAATTTTTTACAGGCGCTGCAGATTTGCCGGGATTCCACTTCCGGATGGAACGAACACTTCATGATGCTTCCTCTCTCCAATCATGCCGGAAGCGCTGCTACCTCTCACCATGAGCGCTTCGGATCATCTCCTCAGCGTCTCCGACACACCCTCGCGACCGGAAACGCTTACACCGGTATCCATCGCAGACTGCTGCTTTTCTTCTGGAGGGGATCCGTCTCCTGCCGTTCCGGCGGGACAGGCTTCGCCCCCCCCTCTTCAGGGATATCGAATCTTTCCATCATGTACTGCAGCTTGTTTATCATCCTGTTTTTAATGTAGGATAGCTGCGCCTGCCATTCGTTCTTTTTATCGTATGCTCTGAGCCCCTGCCCATAAAGATGTTGAACGCTGTGATCCATGAGGGCATACACCCGCTCCGGGGAGACCGTAGACAGCGCCATCGACATGCGCGGAAGCATGAGATTCACCATCAAGACAAAAAACAAGGCCGTCAATCCTGCACCGACGGCAAATCTCGGGGTGAGTATCGGTTGTACGACAAACCGCTTCAGCCGTTCGTAAAAAGACACAGGCGCCACACTCCCCGCCGTCCGGATCAGGATACTGTCCAGCAGACGGGGATTCATTTCCGGTTCGGGATAAGTCCGGCACAGGTCAACCGTAAGATGCAAAGCCCCCAAGAGTGCCGCGCATTTTTCACATTGCGCAAGATGCTGCCCTACCTGCTTCATCTCTAAAGCCGGCAGATCGGACTCCATGTATGCGCTCAGGTGTTTTTCCGCCTCAAAACAGTTCATGGTATTTCCTGAGGTTCTTGAATGGTTCGCCGCTTAATTAATAGCCTTGTCAGCTCTATCCGGCCGCGGTTAATCCTGCTTTTAACCGTGCCCTCGGGAACGTTGAGCAGATCCGCCATTTCATGGTAAGCCATCCCTTCGAGATCCCGCAATATGACGGCCTCCTTCAGTTCGAAGGACAGGGATTGTATCCCATCCATAAGAAATCGGGCGGCTTCCCGTCTCTCAACGGTCTGGTGGGGATTGGGTGCTGTTTCGTCCCGGATATTCATCGTTTCCAATTCCTCGCTCCCCGCGGATGGGGGCAGCCTGCGTTTCTGCCTGTAGTGATCGATGACCAGGTTTCTGGCAACGCGCAGGACCCAGTTTTTCAAACTGCCCGCCTCCGAACGATAGCTTTTAAGATTCCGGTAAACACGCAACAGTATTTCCTGTGTCAGGTCCTCCGCATCCTCTTTCCGATTCGTAAACCTGTAGCTCAAATTGTATATGCTTTTGCCATAGGAGCGAACCAGTCCCTCCCACGCGGTATCATCGCCCCCGAGACAGCGCTCTACAAGTTGTTGATCGCCTGAGAGCACTGGAATCTCCTCGGCAGCATTGCAAGCCGGCATCTCATTCAGGGTCTCGTAGCAGCAAGCGGCACCCGGGCGACGCGATGCCTCTGCCGTGGAAACCGTTTCTGAAATGCAGCTCGTTCCACACTATTGAAAACGAAACAACGGCTGTTTTAGTTCATTAAAAAAAGAATTCGGGAGCACAATAACTTATTTGAGCGGGTTCCACGAACATTTTCAACACCATATTCCCCGTTCATTACAATTAAGCATTATGCTCCCGGATAGCTGTGTTTTTGAATCCTCACAATGCTGGCCAGCATTGTATCGATCTGCTTTGTGCTTGACCTTTTCTGTAATTTCCTATTTATTCTTCCAAGATATTTATTTTTTTGGAGTTGTAGCACCCCATCGCAGGGGGGATGCTGGCTATGAAATGCCCTTATTGCGGATTTTTAAAAGACCGGGTTGTTGATTCCCGGGAAAGCCGGGATGGGGATTCCATCCGGCGCAGGCGCCAGTGTCTGAAATGTGCCCGCCGCTTCACCACCTATGAGAGAAGTGACGAAATACCCTACATGGTTGTTAAAAAAGATGGCGGGAGGGAAAGGTTTGATCGCAATAAAATCTTGAACGGACTCCTTAAGGCCTGTGAAAAAAGACCCGTCAGCCTGACGCAGTTGGAAAGAATTGTTGATAAAATAGAGCAGACAGTCCAGGAAAGTTACGAACGCGAACTGGAATCGGTCGCGATCGGCAAAATACTGCTCTCCGAGTTGAGGCGGCTGGACAAGGTTGCCTATCTTCGGTTTGCCTCCGTATATCTCGAATTCGAAGACGTGAATGAGTTCATGACCGAAATCAACCATCTTTTCGATAAAAAACAGTAGTCCGCAGGCAACCCGAAAAACAGAAAATCCTTGCGTATTCCAAACCGATCCATCCTGGACGGAGGCATGTCCGTGAAATTCGATTTATCGAACCAGGGCAACGATTTTCCGGGGCCTTAATCATTTGGATTTCTGACCTCCGCGTCGATACCTGCCGGGCATTAAAAGGCAGCAGCACGGAAAAGGAACGGATCCTTTGTTACAATTCGGATAACAATATAAAGAACCTGGAATTTTACCCGACTTCTTAAAGCAGATACCGGGGGTCTTGAAAGAAAGGCAGAGCAAAATGTCGAATTCGGAGGTCAAAAATACCGGGATTCCTCAAAAGAATGCATTGAAACAGGAAGAACCGCCTGAGATACCCGAAGTCCTCCCCGTGCTCCCCATCATCGATGATGTGACGTATCCCTATTCCATCGTGCCGCTGCTGGTTTCAGAAGAAAAAGGAATCCAGGCAGTCGACCATGCACTGACCCGGGACCGGATGGTTCTCATGGTGGCGCAGCGGGACCAGGGAGGCGACAGCCCCACTTCAAAGGACATGTACGAAATCGGAACCGTCGGAACCGTTATCCGGATGCTTAAACTGCCGGACCAGAAGGTGCGCGTGCTGGTACAGGGAATTTCCCGGGCTCTGGTCCGGGACTGGAATGACAACCTGCCGTATATCGAGGCGCACATTCAGGTGCTGAAAGAACGGACTAAAGAAATATCCGGCATGCAGCTTGAAGCCCTGATGCGAAACGTCGGTTCCGCTCTCGATACGGTTGTCGCTCTGGGCAAAAACATATCCCAGGAAGTTCTGATCATTGCGGCGAACCTCGATGATCCCGGCCGTTTGTCCGATCTGATCGCTTCGAACCTGTCGCTGAAAATTGAGGAAGCCCAGGAAATTCTCTCTATCCTGGATACCTCAAAGAGACTCCGGCGTGTCCACGAGTTCCTTACACGGGAGATCGAACTCCTGACCGTACAAAAACAGATCGACACCCGGGCAAAGGACGAGATTGATAAAGGGCAACGGGAATTTTTCCTGCGTCAGCAGCTCAAAGCGATTCAAAGCCAGTTGGGGGAAGGGAACCAGCTTGCGGAAGAAATCCGGCAATACATAATAAA
>DKBB01000243.1 GCA_002451015.1 Acidobacteria bacterium UBA6911 | reverse complement strand
CTTTCCCCTTATCAATGCACATCTTCAGACCGGGCGGAACGCCGGGATCCTGCTGGGAGGAAGGACCGTGGACATTCAGGAGCGCGACATCGGTCGGGTCCATTCCGAGTTTTTCCGCGATGATCTGTTCGGCTATGGTCATGGCATCCCAATCGGTGGGGGAGGTCTGAGTGCCCGTACTCCACCCCGAATTGGTGAAAACGGACTGGGAACTGCTCTTTATGTTGACGCACCGGGTGGTATTGAAGGGGCTGAACATGACCGATCCTCCCCATCCGAAAGCACGTTCGCCCGGAGAGCCGGAATCGTTGACGACGCTCTCTTCGACCGCCGTGATCAGTCCGTCGCTTTTGAATCCTACTTTTACGTGCGCATCGCGCTGCTGGCCAGCGGGATAGTAATCGTGCGTCCTTTCATTCACGCACCGGACCGGCCGCCCCGTTCGTTTGGCAAGAAAAGGCGTAATCATCTGGGAACGGCGGTGCATCCAGTCGCAGTATTTGCCGCCCTGGAAAAGGGTTTTGCGATAGAGCTTGTCGTACGTGACATCGTACATGGGACGCAGCTCGAAGGAGCCCCAGGTGGGGCATATGCCTTCAATATACAGGGTATCGCCCGGAGTTCCCCACGGATCCTGTGCCCACCAGGAAACGCTTCCGTTTGGATTCGGAGGGTGCGAAGCCCTGCGGGACTGGGCCCAGTCGAATTCGACAACGTGGTCCGCTTCTCTGAAACCGGCCTCGACATCCCCTGAAAATGCAGGAGTTGGCGGTTTCGGGGCGAATTTTATGGCTGGAGCGCCGGGTTTTATGCCGTCCAGCGCGTCCACAATGGTCGGCAGCACGTCCCATTCCACTGCGAGCAGTTTCAATGCCTCGTCGCAGATTTCCGGTGTTTCGGCAACGACAATGGCGCCTATCTCCTGGTTTTCGGTTTCTGCTTCGTTGGGGAGAAGAGGCTCACGGGCTCCGCGTTTTGATATTTCCTGGACGTCAGGATCCTCCCAGGTCACGATCTCGACCACGCCCGGAAGCGCCTTCGCTTTGCTGACATCGATACTTTTTATTTTGACGCGGCCATACGGGCTTCGGAGGAATTTGGCATGCAGCATGTCGGGGACCACGGCATCGCTGCCGAATTTGGCCATTCCGGTGGCCATTGAATAGGATAATCTGCCGGGAATATTGGCCCGCCCGACAGCCTTGAATTCTTTTCTCTGTCCATTGCTTCCATCTAGATCTGCCATGTTGTCGCCTCACAAATGGTATGTTGGTGCCATTACATTCCAGGGATTGTACTACAGAATGAAATTTTCGTGTTGAAATCCTTAATCCCGGCATTTCTCAAATGCTTTTTTGGCTTCGTTTACTGCATGGTACATCTCGGGAATTTCAGAGAATTTCACCCTTTACTATATTCCTTCCGGATCCCATCCTCCGCCCAGGGCCTTGTAGAGCTTGATGAGATCCTGGGTAATGGTTCCCCTGCTGCTGACCTGGTTTTCCTCGAATAAAAGCAGGGCCCGCTGGGAATCGAGAACATCCAGGAAATCAATCAATCCGATACGGAACCGTTCGGCCGATATATCGAATGCGGAACGGGCTTCAAATGCGCCCTCCTCCAGTATCCTGTAACGCTTCTGTTCCTCTCCATAGGCCGTAATCGCGTCCCGGACTTCCTTGATCGCATCCAGAACCGTGGTTTCATATTCAATCAGGGCGCGTTCCTGTATGGCATTCTGAATTTCAATCTGGTCCCGGATCTTGTCGCGGTTGAACAGGGGTACGCTTACGAAAGGCGTGATGCTGACCGTCGGACTGTTGTCGGAAAAGAAGGCGGAGGCGGAGGCGGCCGTCATCCCCAGGAATCCGCTCAGGCGGAAAGTGGGATAAAGATCGGCGGTGGCCACGCCTATCCTGGCTGTTTGAGCTGCCAGAACCCTTTCGGCGTTCCGGATATCGGGCCTGCGGCGCAGGATATCGGCCGGAATGCCGATGGCGATTTCAATGCCGGGAACCGGTATATGCGACGGAGCGGAAAGTTCCTCCTGGAGGTCCCCGGGCATCTCGCCGAGCAGGATGGCCAGCGTGTTCATCGTTTCTTCAATGCTGATCCTGTAGCCCGGAATCCGTGCCCGGGTGCTTTCGATGTTATACCTGGACTGCCGGACTCTGAGGAAAGTGATCAGTCCCGCTTCTGCCTGATCTTCAAGGACCGCCAGGACTTTCTCCTGCAATTCCAGGTTCTGTTGGACGATCTCCAGCTGTTTTTGAAGAGTCCGCAACCTCACGTAATTGCTGGCGGTTTCCGAGACCAGGCTGACCAGTACGCTTCGATATCCTTCTTCAGATGCTTCGAGTTCGGCGGCGGCGGCTTCGATGCCTCGGTGTTTTTTTCCGAAAAGATCGATTTCCCATGAGGCGTCAAAGCCGGCATCAAAGAAATCGTTTCCGGTTGAAAAAAGTGCAGGATCCTGATTCCCGGAGGTAGGGGTTCCGGATTGGGACCGGCTGTATTGGGCGGACCCGGTAACGGAAGGATCGAGCTGCTTTTCGGCGACACCCAATACCGCCCGGGATTGACGGATCCGCGTCAACGCAATTTTGAGATCTTTGTTATTGGAGACAGCCCGTTCGACAAGACTGCTCAGGACCGGATCCTCCAGGGTCGTCCACCATTGTGCCAGTGCTTCCGTGTCCACGGTTTGCATGTCGGCATCCGCGGAAGATTCCACGCCGGGCCACGCCGACGGCACGGCAACCTGGACCGGCGTATAGTCGGGGCCGACCGCTCTGCACCCCGCATAAAGAGCCAGCAGGAGTCCGACTGCAGTAACGGCAATGGTCTTATTGAATTTTTCCATGGGGCATCAATTCAAAATTAAAGATTGAAGATTGCAAATAAATATAACAAAATTCTTATCGGACTCCCGACTTAATTTCTCACAGGGTGAACACCAACTTGCCCGCCGAAGCCCGGCCGAATAGAAGATTCGGCGAGGGGCGAAGGCGCAAGGCTCGCCCCTACCGTGGACTCCTTATTCCTTTTCTTCCGGAAATGCAGGCTCTTCCTCCAGAATCCCTACAGTAGTCTTCATATGCAGAAACGTTTTCACCTTTTCCCGTGCCGTCTGGAAGATGGCCCAGAGCGACGGCGTCAGAACGACGCCGAATACCACCGCGGCCACCATCCCGCCGAACACGGTTGTCCCGATATGACGTCTGCCGACCGCGCCTGCACCTGTCGCCAGGACCATCGGCAGCACTCCGAGGATGAAGGAAAATGCTGTCATCAGCACCGCCCGGTACCGGATCCTGGAAGCTTTCTCTGCGGATTCGAGAATGGAATGTCCGTGTTCCCTTTCTGTTTTGGCGAATTCGACAATCAGGATTGCGTTCTTGCTGGCGAGCCCGACAAGAAGGATAAGTCCCAACTGTGCATAGATGCTGAGGGATATGTCGGTGATATTCAATGCGATCATGGCCCCAAGGGCGGCTACGGCAATGGACAGCATAACCGGGATGGGAATGGTCCAGCTTTCGTATTGTCCGACCAGGAACAGGAAGCCGAAAACCAGGGCCATGACGATCAGGACGGAAACCTGTCCTTCGTTTTCCCTCTCCTGGTAGCTGGCCCCGCTCCATTCGTACTGGAAACCTTGTGGCACCGCTTTGATCATAGCGTCTTCCATGCTTTTCATGCCTTCACTGGAGCTGAATCCGGGTGCGACATCGGCGTTAATCTGCACGGAGGGATACATGTTGTAGCGTTCAATGGACTGGGGCGCCAGGATGGTTGTGACATCGACCAGCGTGGTCAGCGGAACCATCTGCCCCCGGTTGTTCTGGACGTAGACATCCAGGATGTCCTCCAGTTTGCTCCGATAGGGTAAGTCCGCCTGAACTTTTACCTGGTACACCCTGTCGTACAGGTTGAAATCATTGATGTAGCGGGAGCCCATAACGGTAAGGAGCGTGGAGAATACCCTGCTGATCGGAACGCCTTGCATCTCGGCTTTTTCTCGGTCGACGTTCAGGTAAAGCTGGGGCGTGCTTGCGCGATAGGTGCTGTAGGCCCTGCTGATGCGCGGATCCCGGTTGGCTTCATCCACCAAAAGATTGAGCGCGTTTCCGAGTTCCTCGGAAGATTGTCCCATGGTAGCCTGAAGGCGGAAGTTCATGCCGCTGCTGAAGCCCAGTTCGCGGATGGCCGGCAGGTTGAATGGCCGGATCTGCGCTCCCGGGATGGTTGTGCCCACCTGGTTCAGTTTCTCGATAAGGGAATCGATCTGAAGTTCGGGTGTTGTCCGTTCGTCCCAGGGCTTAAGCTCAATAAAACCCATTCCGCTGTTGCCGCCCCCGCCGCTGCTCATTGGGCCCATACCCACCATTGTCATCATCCGGTCAATGCCCTGGATTTTGTGGGCTTTTTCGTAAAATTCGTGCATTACCTCGACCGTACGCGACTGGGTGGCGTTCTCCGGCAGTTGCACGTCAATCATGATCGCCCCCATGTCCTCACTGGGCAGGAAGCTGGTAGGATGTCCGGAAAACAGGAACCAGGCCGCAGAAGAGACAATCAGTAAAAGGCCTGCGGAAACCGGTTTGTGGCGCACCAGCCACATGGCGCAGAAAACATATATGTTTCGAACTTTATCCAGTCCCCAGTTGAACCATCCAAAAAAGGAAAATTTCTTTTTCCGGTGCGGCCGCAGGAGGATCGAGCAGAGAGCCGGGCTGAGAGTCAGGGCATTCAGGGTGGAAATCGACACGGCGGTGGCAATGGTAACGGCGAACTGCTGGTAGATCTTTCCCACGATTCCGGAAATGAAGCCTATGGGGATGAAAATTGCTAGCAATACAAGGGTAGTGGCGATAACGGCGCTGAAAACCTGTTTCATCGCCTTGTAGGTCGCTTCTTTGGGGGGCAGATGCTCGGTTTCGAGGATCCGCTGTACATTTTCCACTACGACGATCGCATCGTCGACCACGACTCCGATAGACAATACAAGGGCGAAGAGCGTCAGGGTATTGATGCTGTAACCTATTGCCAGCAGGACGGCAAACGTTCCGATCAGCGACACGGGAATGGCGCAGGCCGGAATAAGAGTCGCTCTCCAGTCCTGCAGGAAGATGAACACAACCAGTACGACCAGTCCGAAGGTCAGCAGTAGGGTAAAAACGATTTCATTGAGCGCGGAACGAATGAAAACTGTCGGATCAAATACACTGGTGAATACCAGGTCTTCGGGAAAAAATTGGGATAGCCGATTCAGCTCCTCTTCGACCCCCTTGAGGGTTTCGAGAGCGTTGGCCCCGGGTAATTGGGTCAGGCGGAGAGCTATGGCAGGCTGGCCGTTGAAGGATGCCCCGGCGGAATATGTCTCCGCACCCAGTTCGATCCGGGCAATGTCCTTCAGGGCAATGATTCCGCCTTCGTCGTTGGTGCGGATGATGATGTTTTCAAATTCTTCGACGTTCTGCATGCGCCCGGTTGCCCGGATGCTGAACTGCAGCTGTTGGGTGTCGGGGGAAGGTTCCGTTCCGATCGCACCGGCTGCCGCCTGGATGTTCTGGCTTGCAATGGCTGCGGAGACCGTATCGGCGCCAATGCCGTAGGCTGCCATCTTGGCCGGATCCAGCCAGATCCGCATGCTGAATTTGCTCGGTCCCATGATGCCGACATCGCTGATTCCCTCTACGCGGGCAATGACGTCCTTGACCTTGTCGTCCAGGTAAGTGCCGATAAAAAGCTGGTCATACGTACGGTTTGGAGAGTAGAAGGCAAAAACCCCCAGCATGTCTCCCGATCGGGACGACACATTGACCGACTGTTGCCGAACCTCGGCGGGCAGCTTGGCATTGGCCCGCTGCACCCGGTTCTGCACCTTCACCATGGCGATATCGACATCGATTCCGACATCAAAGGTAACCGAAAGACTGTATCTCCCGTCGCTCGAGGTTGAAGACATGTAGATCATGCCTTCAACGCCGTTGACTACTTCTTCAATCGGGGCGGCCACGGCATCGGAAACCACCTGGGCGCTGGCCCCCGGATAGGCCGCGCTGACCATGACTGTCGGGGGCGCCACATCCGGATATTGAAGAATCGGAAGGTTTGTCAGGGCGACGATCCCCGCTAGAAGAAGGATCACGGAAATAACCATCGCCAGGCGGGGCCGCTGAATGAAATGTGCGGAAAACATAGATGTATAAACCTAAAAGTACGGGTACCGATCTTAGGAAAAATAAAACAATTTTCCGGGGCTGTTCTGAAACGGATTTTCCCGTTCAACGGAAACGCGAGAAATACCCAATGAAAAAGTCGGTATGCCCTGCATTGCGGGGCAGAAAATTTATGCTCGTTGAGAGCAGTTTATGAATTTCCTCCTGCTGCCGGAGGCTTCTCCGCTCCACCGTCTTCAATTTCGACGGCTTGTCCGGGGCGGACTTTCTGGACGCCCTCGACGATTATGGTTTCGCCGACCCGGATCCCGTCTTCCACAATCCAGTCGGTGCCGTGAACCGACCGTTTTCTGATATAACGCATCTCCACAAGGTTGTCTTTTCCCACTACGTAGACAAAGCTGCCGTCTTTATTTTCATTCACTGCCGCCTGAGGAACCACGGGAAGAGTTTCCCCTTTGATGGCAGACATTACTACAGTCACATACCCCCCCGGGATCAGAAGCCCATTGGGATTGGGATACCGGGATCGTAGAGAGATAGTACCGGTGGAGGGATCTATAGAGGTATCTACGAAATCCCAACTGCCATTGCCGGAATAGAGGTCGCCGTTGGGCAGTCGCAACGCCGGACGGAATATTGCTTCAGGGGAGGATCCGGATTGACGCATCATATTGAGATATTCGACTTCACTTAGGGAGCATACCACCCGGATCGGATCGAACTGAACGATGGTAACAATAGTACCGGAGTTCGGTCCGACGTAGTCGCCTACGGAATAATGTTTTTTGGTCACTCGGCCCGACATGGAAGCCCGTACGGTGGCGTAGTTGAGGTCGATTTCAGCCAGCTCCAGATTGGCTTTTGACGAAACGAGCTGGGCACTGTAGAAATCGACATCTCTCTGGGCAGCTTCAATGTCCTTTTCGGGAACGCTTTCCCGGCTGGCAGACTGTAGACGCCTCAGGTACTTTTCCGCTTCGACAAGATTAGCCTCTATCTGGGAAACGGTGCCTTTGCGGGATTCAATTTCAGCCCGGAACCTGTCTTTTTCAATTGTAAACATCAGGTCGCCGGCTTTTACGTAACGGCCTTCGGTAAAATGAATGGATTCGAGGTATCCGGATACCCTGGCAACCAGGTCCACGGAATCGATGGCTTCCACCCGGCCGATATATTGCCTGGTCTGGGTAATTTCCTTTTCAACGACTTCCTGAACCCGCACAAGGGGGGCTTGCACCTGTATTTTCGCTCTTGGTCCGCCCCCTTCCGGGGCTGAAGCCGCCTCTTTTCTGCTTTCGAGAAAAAACCAGATAGCCACTGCAATCGCGGCAAGCAGAAAGGTATAATTAAACAAACGCCTCAACCAGGTTGAGCCTTTGGGTTCCGGCTGACTTTCCAATGGTTCGACTCCTTACCCGCCCTGTTTTTTACGGATCCGGCTGCGGTAGCAAAGAAATACCGCAATCAGTTTATCCCCAAAGATCCAAATTGCAAGTTGAATGCATGGTGGAGGATTACACATGAGGCAGATTTATTTTTTATAACGATTATTCCGGAACTTGGTTTAAGCTATGAGGATAGTTTTATTAAGGAGATTCCACCATGACTGGACCCAAGACAGGTGAAAGAAAGAATAAAAAAGTTTTACGACGCGATTTTCTGGTCGGCGGCGGAACCGCAATTGCGGCGGGCGCTCTGACGGCGCTTACTCCGTCCTCGGCAAGTGCGGCGATGTCGCCGGCGGCAGGCGTTTCGTACGATCAGTCGGAAGGTTACGTTGTCTATGACAGCAGGCTTTGCCTCGGCTGCCAGAGTTGCATGTATGCCTGCTCGATGACGCATGAGGGCGAGGCTAATCCCTCGCTGTCGAGAATCCAGATAATCCGCGATGCGCCGTCGTTTACCAAGTATCCCTATGACATCGTCATGTCGGTGTGCCGGCAGTGTGTCACGCCCCTGTGCGTCCAGAATTGCCCCACGGGCGCATGTCATGTGGATGCGGCCAACGGCAATGTGCGGAGGATCGACCAGGAGAAATGCATCGGTTGCCAGACATGCATCCGCTCCTGTCCGCAGAGACCGCACCGGACGGTCTGGAACCCGGAGAAGAAGAAATCCACGAAATGCGACCTGTGCATAGATGCACCGTACTGGAGCAAAGAGGGCGGTCCCGACGGACAGCAGGCATGCGTAAGCGTTTGTCCGGCAAAAGCGCTGTCGCTCGTGAAAAAGGCCCCTTCGCAAACGGATATTGGCGGGTATGACGTTTCTCTGGCGCCGATGCCGAAGAAGAAACCCGCATTTATATTAGAGTCCCTTACGGAATCATCTCAGGAATAGGGGGAGAACACCATGACAGGCGGATATGTAGGGAAAATACTGAGAGTAAACCTGACGGATAAAACCATCAGCACCATCGACACCGCCAGGTACGAGGAATTCGGAGGCGGCTACGGAATGGGAACNNGCGGTAGCTCCGGGCGAATGGGATCTGAAGGATCCCTACGATCCCCGGAATGTTCTGCCCATCATGGTCGGTCCTCTGGCGGCTACCGGAGTTCCGGGTTCGGGAAGAACCAGCGTTTGCGGACTGTCTCCGGAAACCTTTCCCACCTGCGAATTCTGGCGGGGTAATTTCGGAGGGAGGTGGGGGACTTCCCTGAAGCTTGCCGGTTGGGACGGAGTCGTGGTGGAAGGCAAGGCCGACAATCCGGTGTGGATCAATATCGTCAACGACCAGGTAAAGATCGAAGATGCCAAGGAGCTTTGGGGCCTGGACACGTATGAGACGCAGAGCCGCATTACATCCATGGTGGCTGGAAGAACCCGCTTTGGTGAAGAATGGCATCAGATTGAAAACGAGTTTACTACATCAAGACCGGAGATTCTCTGCATTGGACCGATTGGCGAGGCCAAATCGCGGCTCGCCGCTCTCATGACCGGCAGCGGGGTCAGTGCGCGGACCGGCGCGCACGCCGCGGTCTTCGGGGCCAAGAATCTGAAAGCCATCAGCGTGGCCGGAACCGGCAACGTTCAGGTAGCGGATCCAAAAGGGGTTGTCGATGCCAGGCTCCACCAAATGCAAAGCTTCGGGGGCGGAGCGATCGGTTTCGCCTCGGGGCCCGGGGCGGCGTCCTGCATGCCCTGCCTGCGCGGCGACCGGCGTAGAAGCAACTATTACGGCGGGGAAACCATGTGTGCCTGCCAGGGCTGGCTCAGCAGTAGAAATGGATCGGATTCGGACCGGGCTGCTGAAGCGATTATAAAATACGGTCTCAGCAGTTGGGCGGCTCATTTCCACGCCGATGCGTTTTGCGTGGATGTTCCCGGTGCACCGGAATTATTCCGTGGAAAGATACCGACGGATTCAGGACTGGGCTGGTATCTCCAGTACCTCCATCAGGAGGGATTGCTGGGTCCGGGTAAGGCAATCGACTCGAAGCCGCTGCCCATGGATCAATGGAACACGCTCGGTTTCCGGATGGCATTGCTGAACGCCATCGCCCAGCGCGACGGGATCGGCGATGCCATCGCAGAAGGCACTTGTCGGGCAGCCGAGAAATGGGGACGGCTGGAACAGGACCGCGACAGCGGCGCGCTGCGTCTTCCCGCCTGGGGGGCTTCGAGCCACTGGACAATGCCCTGGGTGGAATGGGCCTATGCATACCTGTTTGGAGCGGGAGATCCCCTCTGGCACGGCTTCATGTCACCCGTAGGCGCTCCCCGCGAAGGCACCCTGGAGGAATCGCTGACGAAGCTGTCGAAGAAGACCATCCCGTACACCGACGACATTTTCATGTTCAATTATGCCTGGAAGGGAGAAGAGGCCTGGAAGACCGGCATCTATTCCCCGAATAAGGCCAAGCAGGTCGCCTGGAGCCGGCATTATACGGGCTTCTGGAACGAGTCCATGGCGTTCTGCGAAATGTTCCTGCCCGAACTGGGCAGCCA
>DKBB01000354.1 GCA_002451015.1 Acidobacteria bacterium UBA6911 | reverse complement strand
GGGACAGCGGGGTGAATGATTACCTGGACCGCGACGGGTCCCGAACACCGGTAGAATTTCCTTGCGGTCTCGGTCTTGAAAAGCGGATCACGGCCCAGGTAGTGCAGGCGGCAACGAAGTGGAAACGTATGGCGCTTACTCAATTCAACTGCGCCGTGGGCGAAGGCGTCTGCACCGACATGCGGGCGGTGCGCAAAGACTACTTCCTGGATCACGACCACAGTTCCTATGTGGATCAGTGGGATTGGGAGCGGACCATAACGGCGGAAGACCGCAACATCGATTTCCTCAAGGATGTCGTGCGGAAATTATGGAAGGTGATTGTAGGGGCAGGGCAAACGGTGCGTGAGGAGTTTCCCGCACTGAAGACGGACAAGTATCCGGATTTCCCTGAGAAGCTGGAGTTCATCCATGCCGAGGATATGCTCAATCTCTACCCCGACCTGCCGCGCAAGCANNCTCAACGGCGACATCCTGGTGTGGAATCCGGTCACCAAGCGGCGGCACGAGCTGACCTCGATGGGAATACGGGTCACGAAGGACAGCATGAAGGTGCAGTTGAAAATGTCCGGCCAGGAAGATTTCCTGAACCTGCCCTACCATCAGGCGATTCTTAACGACAAGATCCCGCTCAGCATCGGCGGCGGCATCGGGCAGTCACGGACCTTCATGTACCTGCTCCGAACGGCCCACCTCGGGGAAGTGGAAGTCTCCGTGTGGCCCAAGGTTCTTAAAGAGATTTGCGCCGCAAAGAATATTCAGGTCCTGGAATAAATCTGAAGAAAAACGGGATGGATGTTTTTAACGTTCACACGTTGGACGTTTAACTTTTAACGTTAGACATCCAACGTTATAACGTTCAACATCGGTGTCGCTCTTCTTAAAACGCGGCGTTTCCGGGAACGCGCGGGCAGAGACAGACGTCGCGGATATTCGCCATGCCGCTGACAAACATAAGAGCCCGTTCGAAACCCAGGCCGAAGCCTCCATGAGGAACGGAACCGAACCGGCGCAGGTCCAGATACCAGCCGTATTTTTCCGGATCCAGGCCGCACTCCTTCATCCTCGCCCGGAGTTTGTCCAGCCTGTGCTCGCGCTGCGAGCCCCCGATCAGTTCCCCGACGCGCGGCACCAGGAAATCGAAGCAGGCCACGGTCTTTTCATCATCGTTGCAGTACATGTAAAAGGGTTTTATGGCACGGGGATAGTTAATGACGAACGTAGGGCGTTTCGTGTACTCCTCAGTGATATAGCGCTCGTGTTCCGTCTGGAGGCCCTCGCCCCACTCGACCGGGTACTCGAAAGTCCTGCCCGACGCCTTCAAAGCCTTGACCGCTTCGGTGTAATCCAGGACCGCGAAATCCGCTTCCAGAACCCCCTTCAGCTTGTCCTTCAGCCCTTTCTCAATCCGCTCGTCAAAGAAGCGAAGGTCCCTCTCACAATGGTCGAACAGGTACCGGATAAGGTATTTCACAAAATCTCCGGCGAGAGCGACGTCGTCTTCGAGATCAGCGAAGGCCAATTCCGGTTCTATCATCCAGAACTCCGCCGCATGGCGCGCCGTGTTCGAATTCTCAGCCCGGAACGTAGGACCGAAGGTATAAACCTTTGAAAGCGACATTGCCAGGATCTCGGCCTCAAGCTGCCCGGAAACAGTGAGGCTGCATCTCTCGCCGAAAAAGTCTTTCGTGTAATCAATAGCGCCATTCTGTCCCATAGGAAGTTTGTTCAGATCGAGNNAAGAAGGAATGCACGGCGAAGGAAAGCGCCGACCGCATTCTGAAAATCGCCCCGAAGGTGTTCGTGCGCGGGCGCATGTGCGCGACCGTCCTCAGGAACTCGAACGACGTCCCCGCCTTCTGGACCGGCGAAGAATCGTCACACTCCCCGACAATCTCAACGCGGGAAGGCAAGATTTCAATCCTCTGGCCCTTGGCGGGGGATTCCCGAATCTGCCCCTGGACAAACACGCTTGCTCCGGTCAGGAGGGACACAACGCGGTCGTAGTCATCGAGAGTAGGTTCAAGAACGACTTGAACGGAATCGAATGTCGAGCCGTCGTTAATGTGCATGAATGCAACGTTCTTGCTGCTTCTGAGCGATTTGATCCAGCCGCCCACGGAGACTGTGTCGCCGGGCTTCGAGGATTCCAGTACGGTAGAGATTTCGATTCGATTCGGATAGGCCACATCCATTCTCCAGGTATATGTTCATTCCGCTGATTGTACGGGCAAGACAAAATGTTTTTAACCCTTATTTCCTTCAAAGCTATAACGCTTCGATGACTGGAGCAACAGAATTAAGACATTAAAAACGGTAAAACATAATATAATCTTTCGAATTCCAATCTTCGGTGAAAAGGAGGGCAGTCCAATGAAAAAATCAGCGCTGTTATTATTTCTTGTCGCCTTAGCGCCCGGGTGCAGTGTCGAGCAGGTTCAGGAAACCATTCCCTGCGACCGCGCCTGTATGGAGGGCATCGCGGATCAATATATTGAAGCCATGGTGGCGCACGATAAATCCAAAGCCCCGTTTGCCGAAAATATTATTTTTACAGAAAACACCGTCAAGCTCCCTCTTACCGAAGGACTCTGGTTCACGGCTTCGGGAATCGGCGATTTCAAATTTTATATCTGCGATCCGCAGGAAGGCCAGGTGGCCTGGACCGGCATCGCCAAAGAACACGACACGCCGGTGCTGCTGTCCGTCCGGCTCAAAGTCGTCGATCGGAAAATAACCGAAGCGGAATCGATCGTCGTCCGCGACGTACAAGAAAACAACCTCGCCAATCTTAAAACCCCGCCTCCCGGTTTCACCGAATTCCTTGAGTCGTCCGAACGCATCTCGCGCGAGGAAATGCTCCGGATGCCCGACATCTATTTCGAAGCCCTCGATAGACTCGACGACAGCGACATTCCCTGGGACGAAGACGCCTACAGGATGGAAAACGCGATGGTGACCTGCGGGACGATTCCCAATGGGGCGCCTCCTGCGCCCGGGCTCCCGGCAAGCACCTCATGTAAAACGCCCGACGGAAAGATTCCTCCCATATTGAAGACAATCCACAACGTTTTTCCAAGACGCACGCCTGTGGTGGATGTGGAAAAGGGTTTGACCTGGGGCCTGTACTGCTTCAACCATCGAGGCATTAAAACCATCACCATGCCGGACGGCAGCACCTACAACAGTTGGACCTCGACTCCAAGCTCCATGCCTTTCGCCGACATGTTCAAGATAAAAAACGGGAAGCTACGCGGCATTTTCGCCATCGGTGTCATGCTGCCCTACGGCATCGGAGACGGCTGGGCCGGTCCCATGTTTTAATCGGGGTCGGAACACGCTAAATCATTATAATAATTATCGTTAATGAGTTTTATATACTATTATAATGACCTTAGATTCATTTTCAGGGGTCTTTTTCTGCGTTTAAGGTTTTCAAAGGATACCTTCCAATTCCATAAAATGAAAAAAAGGCACTCAAAATTGGCTCTAAGGCCAGTTTTAGGGAGCAGAATAATATCCATCTTATATATTATCTATAATTTGCCATGGTCCGCCCCCAATGAAGAATGAGCCGGTGTTTAAAGATAGCAACCTGCAGCTGATCTTCATTGTTACGCTGTTTGCCGTAATGGGAGTGGCTAGTATTGCTCCCGCCTTCCCGCAGATAATCCGGTATTTCAACATCAGCGAACATGAAGTGGGATGGCTGATTGCAGCCTTCACCCTGCCCGGAGTTTTTCTAACGCCGGTAACAGGAGTTCTGGCCGACCGCCTGGGCAGAAAAAATATACTGATCCCGTCCCTGATTCTTTTCGGGGTCGCCGGATTCAGCTGCATATTTGCCCGTTCTTTCCATTCTCTGCTTGTGCTCAGGTTTTTCCAGGGCGTCGGAGCGGCTTCGCTGGGTTCCATGAACGTCACCCTAATCGGTGACCTGTATTCCGGGCAGCGACGCATAGAGGCCATGGGATACAACGCCAGTGTTCTCAGCCTTGGTACGGCCGGCTACCCTGCGATCGGAGGCGCACTGGCGCTCTTAGGATGGTACTTTCCATTTATCCTTCCTATCCTGGCCGTCCCACTGGGAATTGTCATTGCCTTTAAATTGAAACCACCGGTGTCGGAATCGAAACAGAAGCTGGGCCCTTACCTGAGGAATACCTGGAAGAATCTCAATCAGCGAGACGTCTGGGGATTGTTTGTGCTGAACATCCTTGTGTTTTTCCTTATATACGGGGCTTACCTCACTTACCTGCCCATTCTGATGGAAACCCGTTTACAAAGCTCCTCATTCACCATAGGCCTCATCATGTCGCTTGCTTCGGTAACCATGGCAGTCGTGTCCGCCTCCATCGGGAAATTCAACAGGATATTCGGCTCAAAAAGGATGATAATTATCGGCATCTGTTTCTATTTTGCGTCCATGACGCTTTTTTCTTTCTCCTCTTCCTATTGGTTCATCGTACTGCCGGCACTTCTCTACGGCGTTGCACAGGGTATGGTTCTGCCTACCATACAGACTCTCCTGGTGGGATTCGCCCCATACCAGCAGCGTGCGGCGTTCATGTCGCTCAACAGCATGGTCCTGCGCATCGGGCAGACGGCCGGTCCCGTGGTTATCGGATTCGCCTACGCGCTGGGGGGGATTCAATACGCCTTCCTGGGAGGCAGCGTTGTGGCCTTGATTATGCTGGGGATCGTCATCGCAATGTTAAGGAAATAGACAGATCCCGGGTTTCTTTAATATAGGAATTATGAAATTCCCCTGCCTGCGCCATTTTTCTCATGAAAATTTATCCGCCGGTCGGGTGTATAATGCCCGCTGTTTGAAAAAGCTCATTGTTGAAACCTAAACCGTTCAAGGAGACATCGATATGAAGCATCCCGTAGGCTCCATCCTGTGTGCAGTTTTCCTTGCAATTCTTATCTTCACGCTTCCCGCCGCAGCGCAGCAGTCCTGCGAAAGCCTGAAGTCGATCAAAATCCCGAATGTCACCATCACTTCGGTGGAAAAAGGCGGGCCGGGATACGAGCTGGCCGCTCAGGGCGGCGGATTTATGAATATGCCGGCCCAGAAGATCCAGGCCCCGTTCTGCAGGATCCAGGCCGTTTCGGCACCGTCCAGCGACTCGCATATCGGCATCGAGGTCTGGCTTCCCGANNGCCTCCAACTGGAACGGAAAGTTCCTGGCCGTGGGAAATCCCGGATTTATCGGCTCCATCGCCAGCGCCGGTATTGCGCGCAACATGGAGCAGGGGTACGTCTCTGCAGGAACCGATACCGGCCATGTGGACCCGGGATTCGAATGGGCCATCGGCCATCCCGAAAAATGGGCGGACTGGGGCCATCGCGCCGTGCATGAAATGGTCGTCGTGACCAAGACTCTGGCCAATGCTTACTACGGAAAACCTATTCAGTACTCCTACTGGAACAGCTGCCACAACGGCGGCAACCAGGGTCTCAACGAAGTGCAGCGTTACCCGGAAGACTTCGACGGCATAATTGCCGAGGATCCCGCATTTTTCATAACACACCTGCAGCCTGGATCCCTATATATCAGTTGGCTCGCGCTCAAGGACGGCGTAGGCGGCCCCGGATATATTCCGACCGCAAAGCTTGCGGTGATCAACAAGGCGGCTCTGGACGCATGTGACGCAAACGACGGGCTTGTCGACGGTCTCATCGAATATCCCCCGGGCTGCGAATTCGACCCCGCAAGCATTCAATGCAAGGACGGGGACGGGTCTGACTGCCTTACCGCGGCGCAGGTGGACACGGTCCGGAAAATCTATGAAGGCGCGAAGTTCAACGACGGATCGCCGATCTACACCGGCTTTGAGCGGGGAAGCGAGCCAACCTGGACCATGATGATTGAAAAAGAACCGTTCTCGGTCAACATGAACTACTTTAAGGGAATCGTTTTTGAAGATCCCGACTGGGATTTCCGTACCTTCGATGTCGACCGGGACACGCGCCTGGGCATAAAGAAAGCCGCCGCAGCGGTGGACGCGAACGATCCGAATCTGAAGCCGTTCAAGGATGCGGGCGGAAAAATCATGATGGTCGTATCGTGGAACAGCACCGCTCTTCCGCCGCGCCAGCTCGTCAAATACTACGAAACAGTGGAAAAAACCATGGGAGGGCGTGAAAATACTCAGGATTTCGCCCGTCTTTTTGCCGTGCCCGGCTCCAGCGGGTGTTCCGCATTCGCGAATCCCGAAGGCTTCAAAGTTTTTGAAGCCCTTCAGGCATGGGTCGAAGAAGACAAAGCTCCGGATAAAATCATCTTCCCGCATACAAAAGGAGGCGGGATGATGGGCGGCGGAGCAAGAGAAGTCTACCGGACCCGGCCGGTGTGCGCTTATCCCAAGCAGGCAAGGTATAAAGGCAGCGGCGACATCAACGACGCAGCCAGTTTCTCCTGCATCGACCCAAGTAAATAGAAGGAGGTATTCATTATGACCCGATTACGGTATTTCCTGGTTCTGGGCATATTCGCCGCCATTGTAGCGGTATCCCCGGGACTGTCCGGTGCGCTGCTTGCCCAGGACGCATCTGAAATTCAATACGAAACCCTCAGCCCGTGGGCGGAAGTCGATCCCGTTCCGCTGAGAGGAATCTCGCCGAGGATTGATTCCCTGGCGGGCAAGAAGATCGGACTGTTCGCCAACTATAAACGGGCCGCCATGCCTATTGCGGAAGCGCTTCAAAGAAGGCTGGAATCGAAGTATCCCGACTCCACGGTCACCCTTTACCACTCGAACCGGTGGAATGTCACGGAGTTCGAAACGGATAACCGGGAGAAATTTACTGAATGGGCTGAAGGAGTGGACGCCGCCATTCTTGTGGTAGGCGATTGAGGGTCCTGTACAAAGTTCCTCGTCTATAACGGGATATCGATCGAGGACTTTGGCACGCCGGTCGTGTTACTGGCGAATCCAGGTTTTGTCAGAGACGCCCATTCCGCGGCATCCAGTAAAGGTGTTCCCGGAATTCGGATTCTTCCCCTGAATGTGGCATGCGAATCCACGGTGGCCGAAGACATTGAAGCCGGCACCGCCGAAGCGATGCCGCGCATTGCGGAAGCTTTAACCAAACCCCTGACCGCTGAAGAGAAATCACCCCAACCATCGACGTCAGCGCCCCCCAGGATTGCTTTCAAAGGAAACTACGAAGAGGTCAACCGGTTCTTTTATCGAAAAGGCTGGACCGACGGCCTTCCTATAGTGCCTCCCACGGAAAAAGCCATAGCCGAAATGATGACCGGAACAGACCTGCCGCCGGATCATATGGTGACGAAGGTCATTCCGAGAATGGGCAAGGCCACTGTTGAAAAAATCGCCGTCAACGCAGTCATGGCGGGAGCGCTTCCCACCCACATGCCGGTTCTGATCGCCGCGGTAAAGGCCCTGATGAATCAGAAAACACGGTTTGACACCTTTGAAGTCAGTACGGGATCCTGGGCGCCGTTCTTCGCGATCAACGGCCCTATCCGCAACGACATCCATATCAACTACGGTTCGGGCGCCCTAAGCCCCGGAGACATCGCCAATGCGGCCATCGGGCGGGCCGTGGGGCTGATCGTCAAGAATATCGGCGGTGCAAGAAAAGGGATCGAGGACATGGGCGTGATCGGTAATCCTTCCAAGTACACCCTTGTAATCGGCGAAAGCGAGGAAGAGAGCCCCTGGGAGCCTCTGCACGTAGAGCGGGGATACAAGAAGGAAGACAATACCCTGACCGTATTCTTTCCCAACAGCTACACGCAGTCCGTGCCGCGGGGAACCAGCGCAGAGGGCATTGCCCAATCGCTCGCAGCCATGGGGCCATGGGGTATGTCGTGCCTGATCGTCATTCCGTCGCACGCAAAAGTCCTGGCGGACGCGGGCTGGACCAAGGAGAAGCTTAAGGAGTTTATCCTGCAGAATGCGGCGAATCCTTTCAGGTCCTACGATGAGGATTCGGATGTCCTCTCCGAGCCGCCGCGGGCCGTCGATACCGACGGGCTGATGCTTTTAGTCGCCGGCGGGCCGGGCGCATGGATGGGAATGCTCCGGAGCGTGGGCGGCATTGAAAACGATTTCGTCACCACGAAAATCGAGCTGCCGCGCAACTGGGACGCCCTGGTGAAAAAGTACAAAAACGTCGTTCCCGTCTACGCGGGATATTGATCTCAACAAATTAAACAGCCCCGGAAGGATTGAAAGCTTGGTTTTTTCGTCCCCCCGGGGCTTTTTTTTATTCGGGGACGGCCTCCTATGGAACCCCGAGGCTGCTTCTCCGGCACATGTCAAGCATTGTGCCATTGGTACCAAGGGTGCCGGGCTAGATTGGCACCCATTAATGAACGCCCCGTCATAATTGAACGCTATAGTTGGACACTCTTTGAATTTCGTGCCAATCTAGCCTGACACCATTTGTGCTACAATAGCCTGCCTTCAAAATCAAACGCAATTTCATAAAACTAGGTTCGGCGATATGAGCGAAAGTCTTGAACGGAATCAGAGGCCTGAAGAGTTGCGCCGGGAAAGGGAGCAGCGGATCACGGATGCCATCCATCTCCAACCCACGGACAGGGTTCCCGTCACCTGCGAGTTGGGTTACTTCGTGGCCAAATATGCCGGGATACCCTGCTCCGCGGCATACTACGATTTTGACGCGTGGTTGGACGCCTACCGGAAAGCGCTGCAGGATTTCCAGCCGGATATGGCATTCATCCGAGATTTCACGCCGGGAAAGGCACTGGAATACCTGGACCCGAAATTCATGAAATGGCCCGGATACGGGCTGAATCCCGATGTCGGATTCCAGGCCATTGAAATCGAATGCCTGCAGGACGAAGAATACGATCTTTTTTTGGAAAGTCCCGCGGATTACCTGATACGGTGTCATCTGCCAAGGCTGCACGGCAGCCTGAAATTCCTGTCGAAACTTCCGGAACTGGCGGATACCGGCTGGATCGAGCCCTGGGCCGCCCAAAAGCTGGCGATGTTCTTGACCGAACCTGAAATCGCAACCGCCGTTGAAAACCTCCAGAATGCCGGAAGGGAAATGAGAAAATGGCTGCCGCGTGCGGAGGAATTTAACCGGCTGCTGAAGGAATTCGGGATTCCCAGGCTGTTTGAGGGAGGCGCCCTGCCTCCGTTCGACATCATGTCCCACAGCGTCCGGGGCATGAAAGGCGCCATGCTGGATATGTATCGCCGGCCCGAAAAGATCCTGGAGGCATGCGAATTCATACTCAGGAAAACACTGGAAAGACCGATCCCGAAGCCCAACGAATACGGCAACCTGAGAATGTTCATGACCAATACAAGGGGTTCCGACGACTTCATGTCGATGGAGCAGTTCAAAACCTTTTACTGGCCGGGCTTTAAAAGACTTGTCCTGACTCTTATCGAACGGGGAGCCACGCCCTATATCTTCCTGGAAGGGAACTTCACCTCCCGCCTGGAGTACCTGCTGGAATTTCCGAAAGGAAAGTTCTATATACGCCTCGATACAACCGACATTTTCAAGGCAAAAGAAATACTCGGAGGGCATTGCTGCATTGAAGGGAATGTGCCGTCGTCGCTTCTGCAGATAGGATCGGTCCAGGACGTCAAAGACTACTGTAAAAAACTTATCGATGTGGTCGGCAAAGGCGGCGGCTTCATCCTGGGACCGAGAAGCTCCACGGATGAAGTAAAGCCGGAAAACCTGAAGGCCATGATTGAATTCACCAAGGAGTACGGCAGGTATTAAACTGTTCCGCGTTTTCCGTTGTCGGTTAACCGATATTCCTTAATTCTCTAACCCTTGTACCTGTAACGAATCAGAATGTAATCACTTCATATCCCTGATCCGTATAGTGCGCCATGCTGGGGTGCCCCGACATTTCATTGTTCAGACGGAGCCCTTCCGCTTTGACAGCCTCGAGAGAATTCATTTTCGATGCACAGGCCATGCAGACACAATCAATCAACCCTGAAGCCTTTGTCTTCTCGTACAGGGCATGAAATGGATTGTCTTTTGCGCGGACCTCCATGATTGCCAGGGGAGCTTGTCCTTCAATCACGATTTTCACGTCATAGCCTTTTTCCCTGTATTCCATCCCGTTCAACAGAACGTGGACAAAACACATTACTTCCCCTCTGAATGCGAATAACGCCACCTTCTTCGTTCCCATAACTTCCTCCGGATTTCTTCAGTAATCCACAATGTGTTCGAGATACGCGGGATTCCTTCCTATGATTACCATAAAAATGGAATCCCTCCCATCTGTTGCTTTATTCGCTTACATACGGATATAGTGGAGCCTGTTTGCATAACCGTGAATCCGTGTTTCATACAATCCGTCAACCTGATTTACGGGCATTGAAAGAATGAGGCCGCTACTGATGTTCGTATCCGATCGTATGCAGGCGGTTCAGCCTCCGGTTATTCCCATTGTGGGCAAACTGATCCGCGATCATCCGGGCACTATTTCGCTGGGGCAGGGAGTCGTCCACTACGGCCCGCCGCAACAGGCATTCGAAAGGGTTACAGGATTTCTGGAAAATCCACAGAACAAGTACGACGCAGTCGACGGGACCCATGAGCTGCGCCTGGCGCTCGGAAAGAAACTCCGGGATGAGAACGGGATCGGAACAGGCAACGGGAACCGGGTCTTCGTCACCGCCGGCGCCAATATGGGTTTTATGAACGCAGTCTACGCCGTGGCGGATCCCGGGGATGAAATCATTATTCTCAAGCCCTATTATTTCAATCACGAGATGGCCATCTGCATGGCCAACGCCAAACCCGTGGCGGTCGAAACCGATGAAAAATACCTGCCGGACCTGGAAGCAATCGAAAAGGCCATTACTTCCCGGACACGGGCTGTCGTCACCATTTCCCCCAACAATCCGACCGGAGTCGTATACGACGAATCGATCCTTCGGGCATTGAACACCCTCTGCCGGGATCGGGGCATCTATCATATTCACGATGAAGCCTATGAATACTTCACTTACGAAGGAGCCGAACATTTCTCCCCCGGCTGCATCAAGGGAAGTTCGGACCATACCATTTCTCTTTTTTCGTTTTCCAAAGCCTACGGCTTTGCAAGCTGGCGTATCGGCTTCATGGTATTGCCGGAGCGGCTTTTTGTGCCGGTCCAGAAAGCCCAGGATACGATACTGATCTGCCCTTCACTGATCAGCCAAGCCGCCGCCGCAGGCGCGCTCGAAGCCGGTTCCGCCTACTGTGCGCCCTATGTCCGGGAGATGTCCGGTGTCCGCCGGCTGGTTCTGCACGAACTCGAGCGTATCGGCAATGTCTGCTCGATACCGCCGTCTAAAGGAGCGTTCTATTTCCTTCTGCACCTGGATACCTCCATGGACCCGATGGACCTGGTTGCGCAACTTGTTAAAGAGTACGGAGTGGCCGCCATTCCGGGCACTACTTTCGGGATGGAACGGGGGTGCTATCTGCGCATTTCCTACGGCGCCCTGGAGAAGGAAACCGTCGCGCAGGGCATCGGCAGGCTTGTCGAGGGTATTTCAAATATCCTCCGGCGATGATTTGTATTATTTATCTACAACCGGCAACATCTTTTCCAAGGCGGGGTAAAATATGAGAGTCATCGGATGCCAGCTGGATATCCAATGGGAAGACAAGGAGGCCAATCACGCGCACGTCCGGGAACTTCTCCAGAAAGCGGCTCCCGGCAGGAACTCCCTGGTCATTCTTCCCGAGATGTTCGCCACCGGCTTCAGTATGAATGTGGACATCATTACGGACGACAGGGATCGAATAACACAGAAATTTCTCTCCAGGCTTGCAGTTGAATACAAAGCCTTCGTTCTCGGGGGTGTGGTAACCCGCTGCGAGGACGGACGCGGGCTCAACCAGGCAGTGATCTACAAGCCTTCGGGAAGGGAACTGGCGCGATACAGCAAGCTGCACCCGTTTTCCTATGCGGGGGAAACCGAACACTATGCACCGGGAACAGGGATTGAGACTTTCGTCTGCAGTTCCTTCAAGGTTGCCCCGTTCATCTGTTACGACCTCCGTTTCCCGGAGGCCTTTCGAGCCGCGACACGGGAGGGGGTACAGGTGCTGGTCGTCATCGCCAACTGGCCGGCCGCCCGGGAAAGCCACTGGACCGGGTTGCTGAAGGCGCGGGCCATCGAAAACCAGTCGTACGTGATCGGGGTCAACCGCTGCGGGACCGATCCCCATCACACCTACTCAGGCGGAAGCCGGATAATCGATCCGCGCGGAGAAATTCTGGAAGACGCCGGATCCTCGGAGGGATGGATGGAGGCGGAACTCGACCTGCAGGAACTGATCGATTACCGGAACGAGTTTCCCGCGCTCGAAGATATGCGCGACGACCTGTAGTCACCACAGGACAGGATCCCGCCTACGCTGTGCAAGAGAACGCAGCCTGAATGGCTGAGAATGGAGCCTGCAGATGGAACGCCGAACGTTTTTGCAGTCCTCGCTGCTGGGAGCCGGCGCCCTGGCCGGCCTGGCGAGGGGGGCGCATGCCGCGCCTTCGGACATGAAAATCACGAGAGTGCGGGTCTACAACCCGACGGACACATCCGGCAGAAGCGGGTGGCTGAACCACAGCGCCATCGTCGTGGCTGTGGAAACCGATTCGGGCATCACGGGCATCGGGCAGGGCGGCACCAGGGACATGATTCAGGACTGCGCCGGATCCATTATCGGACAGGATCCCTTCCGGACCGAGTATCTGTGGCAACGGATGTACCGCGGGACTTTTTACCCGCCGGGGCGCGAAAAATTGCATGCGCTAGGTGCCCTCGATTGCGCGTTGTGGGACATCAAGGGAAAAGCCCTGGATGTCCCCGTATTTCAACTTCTCGGGGGCAGGTCCCGGGACCATGTCGAGTGCTACCAGTCCTACGGGACACTGGATATCCGGGGAGCGAGAGCGGCCGCTCGGAGAGTCATGGACCAGGGATTTCGCGCCGTACGTTTCCATGGAATCGAACCTGAAGGAGGGGTCTTCGACCGCCACCGTGCGGTGGAGGAAACAGCGGCGGTCTGCGCCGAAGTCAGGGAGGGAGTCGGAACGAACGGAGACTGGATACTGGATGCGCACACCCGTTTCGACCTGGCCGATGCCATCCGGCTATGCAAGTCGATCGAATCCCTGAATCCCTATTTTGTGGAGGATCCTCTTCGAGCCATTACAGACCCGGTGATGTTTCAAAAACTGCGCAACCAGGTCAGCGTTCCGATCGCCGCGGGAGAGCAGTTCGGCGATCGATGGGACGGCACACAGCCGCTGGTGGAGCAGGGGCTAATCGATCATTTACGCGTAGCCATACCCAATGTCGGTGGCATTACGGAGTATATGAAAATTGCCGCTCTGTGCGAAACGCACTATATCGGCCTTGTTCCCCACTTCACGGCGCCCATAGCGACAGCCGCGGTGATTCATGCGGTCACGGCGTATTCAGGTCCGGTTCTGAACGAAGTCCTTACAAGCAATCTGCCGGCTTACCTGAGGGAAGGCTACGATTTCAGGAACGGGAAAATTTACCCCAATGACAGGCCGGGCATTGGCGTTGTGTTCGATCCCGAAAAGACGAATTTAATTGATGACATTACACAGGCTGCCAATGTCAGCGGCTACAGCCGTCCCGACGGCTCTTTTACCACCTTGTAAAGGTTCGTAAGAAACTTCAAATCATTATGAGAGCAACGGATTTTCCCCTGAACCGATACCTGGAGCGAATCGCACTGAAGAACCATCCGGTTGCGGATGAAAACGGGTTGAAGGAAATACACGCCGCCCAGGCTTTCTCCATCCCTTTTGAAAACCTGGACATCCATTTAGGCCGTGCTATCTCCCTGAAACCCGAAGATCTCATAAATAAAATGCTGATAAAAAAACGGGGCGGATACTGCTTCGAGCTCAACGGATTGCTGCACCTGGCGCTCGAGGCCCTGGGTTTCACCGTCCGTCCTTTGCTGGCACGGGTCCTTTACACCCGGACGGAACCGACAGCGCATACCCACCAGGTGCTGATTGTGACGATTTCCGGAACCGACTGGCTTGCCGACGCCGGATTCGGAGGTCCGGGCCTGCGCCTGCCGATTCCTTTGATCCCGAACCGGATATTCGAACAGTACGGGGACCGCTACAGGCTGCGGAGCGATCCGACTTATGGATGGGTGCTGCAGAAAGAAAGCAGGGGAAACTGGCTGGATCTTTTTGCATTCAGAGACCAGCGGACGCTGGATGCCGACATCGAAATGTCGAACCACTTCACATCCACCTGGCCCGGCTCTTTATTCCGGATTCAGAAGATGTGTGTATTGCCCAAAACATGGGGGAGAATTACGCTTACCGATATGGAGTTGACCTTTCATCGGGACGGCCGAAGCACGGGCAGGACCCTGACTCCGGGCCCTTCCTACATGGACGCGCTTGCGGAGCACTTCGGACTCATTCTCGATACCAAGTTTGAGGATTTCATCCTTATAGGAGGAATACGGCCATGCAACCAGGATTGAAACAACAGTTCATGGAAAGCTGGAACAAATATTTTCCCAATGCCGAACTGCCGATCTCGTTTTATTACACGGACGACGCCGGACAGATACCGGTCCACAGAATAAAAGCCGAAGGGGAGGGGCATTACTGTTTCATTGACGATCTTGCCGCGGTCCGGCAGGGGAATCCTTTGGCCTTCGATACCAAATCGCTTGGCTGCTTCGGCGGCAAACGCTACCTCGGCTTCACCCAGAGCGTGATG
>DKBB01000177.1 GCA_002451015.1 Acidobacteria bacterium UBA6911 | reverse complement strand
TTAAAAAGGGAAATTCTAGCCTGACACCAATTTTGTTCATTGCGGGATGTGATATATTGATGGTTTTATTTTGCGCATTAATTCCAGCTTGAGGTGCATGCATGAAAAAGCGTCCCCAAAATCGCGTTATCCGCTTTCTTCTGGAAAATTCCGCCTTCCTTATCGTAGGCGCTGCAGTCGGCCTCGTCTGGGCCAATGTGGATCATAAAAGCTATGAGTTCATAAAGGAAACACCGGCGTTTTATATCAATCACGTTCCCGTTTCGCTTCATTTTCTCATCAACGACCTCGCCATGGCGTTTTTCTTCCTGCTGGCCGGAAAGGAAATCCGTGAAGCCATGCTGCCAAGAGGAGCTCTGTCGAATGTACGAACGGCGGCGCTGCCGATTATGGCGACCCTGGGAGGGATGGCGGGGCCCGCAATTATCTATTTTACCGGAACGCTGCTCTTCAACGCTCCGGAACTTACCCGTGGCTGGGCCATTCCGATGGCAACGGACATTGCATTCAGCTATCTCATCGCCCGGATGATCTTTCCTCAGATCGGGGGGAAGACCCACCCGGCCATTGTTTTCCTTCTGCTGCTGGCAATAGCCGACGACGCCGGCGGACTGATAGTCCTGGCGAGCTTCTATCCGCAGGAGGTCCACAATCTCCTGCCCTTTCTGCACGGAATCAACCCGCTGCTCGTATTCGTTATTGGAATTGCCGCAGCGATAGCGTTCGCCCTCGTGTTGTGGAAGAAACTGAAAATCACAAATTTCTGGCCCTACCTGATCGTTCCGGGCGTAGTCTCATGGCTCGCTTTCCATGAGGGAGGCATCCATCCGGCTCTGGCGCTCGTCCCCCTGGCCTGGTGCATGCCCCACGAGCACTCCGATGTCGGGATCTGGGCCGTTGGCGAATCGGAGGGCCAGGATACCCTGAACCGGATGGAGCATTGGTGGAAGAGCCCGGTGGAACTGATTCTTGGACTTTTCGGTTTCGTAAACGCCGGAGTGGCTTTCTCCGCGCTTGGACTGGGAACCTGGCTGGTATTCTTCGGCCTGCTTTTCGGCAAACCGATTGGGATCATTCTATTCACCAAGATCGGTCAGTCTTTCGGACTCCGGCTGCCGAGGGGAATGAACACCGCGGACCTGATTGTAGTGGGCATCGCGGCGGGTATCGGATTTACGGTCGCCCTGTTTGTATCCGTTGTCGCTTTTCCAGCGGGAGTGCTTCAGGACAGCGTGAAGATGGGTGCGCTTTTCAGCTTCGTCGTCGCGCCGATTACCATTACAGCCGCGTGGATTTTAGGTGTGCGGCGGCGGGCCCTGCAGAACAGCACTAAAAAATAAAAGCGCGGAAACGAATGCAGGGGCACGGATTGCCGTGCCCCTGCATTCGCAAGGCATCCGTTGGTTTTCAACCTACTTTTTATAAACTCCGAACTCTTTTGCTGCGGCCATTATCGCCAGGATGCTCTCCAGCTTGGGATCGTCCGGGATACATCCCGCACCCAGGATATACCCGCCGCCCGGGCCGCAATCCTCTATCAGTTTGCGGCAGTAATCCTTCACTTTGTCCGGGGTACCGGTGCAGATCAGAGAGGACGGCACGTTCCCCTGAATGCAGAACTTGTCGCCCAGGACTTTTTTGGCCTTCGCCATGTTCGTCTGATCGAACCACCAGACAACGCTTCCCTTCGGGAAATCTTTTATCGTATCGAGGCGGGTTTCATAGCCCCCCTCGGCAAACATGACCGGGATGATCCCCTCCGCGATGAGAGCATCCATCACCTTCTTCAGTGACGGCCAATACAGGTTTTCGTATTGTTCCTCGGACATCCAGCCGTCGGCTCCCTTATGCAGGGGGAACATAACGGCGTTCAGCCCAGGGAAGCTCGGCGCTCTCAGCAGAGAATCGATTGTCACATCCGCCATGACGTCCACAGCCTTTTCCAGCTTGTCCCTGTGGCGGAACATGTCCGTCACGACACCGCGCGTCCCCCTGAGCGTATCCCCGATGGCATCAAAAGGGGCGAATGCGTATCGCGTCGCCATGGCGGGAAAGCCCAGACCCGGGCCGAAATCCATCAATCGGGCGGTTATTTCATTCCGTCTCTGCAGTTCTTTCCCGGCATCTAGCATTCTCTGCAGCGTATCCTGGACTTCGGGCGTAGCCAGCGGCATTATTTCACCCATAGGTATCTCCAGCATATCCGTCAGCGGCACCAGATTGCGGAAACTCTGGAACGCTCCATACACCCTGGGAAGGTACGTTCGCAGCCAGAAGTTGGAAGGATCCATGATAAGGTCGTCGTATTCGTCCACCTTCATGTACTCCCCTTCGACGAACTGGTGACCGGGAGCATCCTGGGAAAGCCCGTGCCCCGGCAGGGCATACAGCTTATAATCGAGGATTTCCAGCACTTTCCCGGGCAAGGCAAATGGATACGCCAGGGTATCCAGACCTTCGGCATATTTTTCGTTGAAGGCCTTGCATGCCTGGATCGCTTTTTCGACATCGTTCATGGCATCGTACATGCGAAGGCCTGCCAGGTTGAAAGGAAGGTTTCCTATCGGCAGATGAACCGGCACACGGTCCGGCTCTTCAACGTTGTAGGCATCCACCATTCTCTGCGCCCGCACCTTATAGGCCTCCTCCGCCTCCGGGCTGACGAATTTGACATTCGTCGGATTCAGATACTGATTCAACCGGTATTCCCTCTTCTGTTCCCGGGACATTTCCGTCCAATTATCGGGCAATCCATTCTGGTTTATTTTTGCCATCGCAATTCACTCCTGTATTTGTTTATTAGAGAAAGACGCATTTGGGTGTTTTTCGTTCGGGCACCCGGAAATATTGTATGTCGTTATATCCAAGCATCACCGGATAATGATGGGGGTGATCCACCGGCATTCCGACTTCCGCTTTCAGTCCCGGCGATGCCGCAAGTGCCCCCTGAAGCAGGCCCGCCCAGCATGCCCCCAATCCCAGTGTCGGCGCCATCAGGTCCAGGTACGTCAGGGCAATCGTCAAATCGACCTGGCCGGTCATGATTTCTTTTGGAGCGGATGCCACTATGATTGCGGGAGCATTCCGCAGCACCGAATCGTATCCCGCGTCCCAGGCGGCAACAATCATCGGCAGGTAGGGGCTTGCGGCCACAACAGCGGGATCTTTCGCGAGTTTCCTCACCCAATCCATGGTAAGACCTGCGATCTTCTTTAGGCGCTCCTTATCGGTGACGGCAAGCCATTCAATAGACTGGGTGTTTCCGCCGGTCGGCGCATAACGCGCAATTTCGATCAGTCTGTTTATTTTCTCTTTTTCTACCGGCTTGTTCTTGAAAATGCGAACAGAACGGCGGGATCGCAAAAACTGTTCCGCCTGCTCCTGGTTGATTTTTAACTCGTTGCGGATCTCCGGCGAAGATTCCATTGGGACATCCGCGTGACTCAGGGCTCCATGAGGACAAACCGCCACACAATGGCCGCAGCGGATACAATGGTCGGCTCCTCCCTCGACAAGTTCCGGATACCCTTCATCGGCAGAAAACCGAATGATCGCCGCAGGGCATTCCCGAATGCAAAATTCATCCTTCTTGCATTTTTCCTGATCAATAATTAATAGACCCATAAACATCCTTTCCTGTAAGGATTGGGATTGGCGTAAAACATAACAACAAGAAGTCAGAAGTCAGACGAGCAGAATAATTATGTATTTTGTTGCATCAAGCAAATAAAGTTCTTCCCCTCTATGATGCACTCTCTCCCGGTTCGCTCACTTCTGGCTTTTGACTGCTTTAAGCTTAAATAGCCAAAACCCCAAAACAATAATCTCTCTATTACACCCCATACTCCCGGATATCCGTAGCCAGCATTCCAGCCGCACGCGCCGCCTGCAACCCAAGATCGCCATCCTCGAACACCTGGCAGTTTTCCGGAGGGACCCCGAGCCTTCTTGCCGCTTCCAGAAAAATATCGGGGGCCGGTTTGGGACGCACATCGTCTTCGGCAGTCAGGATTGTCCGGAAAAAGTGCCTGATATCCAGGGTCTCCAGTTCCAGCATTACATTTTTGCGGACACCGCCGGAAGCGACTGCCATCGGAAGAATACCGCTGTATTGTTGTACGACATCCAGTACGTACCCAATCGGTTTGAACTGAGCCGCACAGTTGCGGAAATGTTCGTGTTTGATCCGAACCGTCTCCACGGGATCCAGGCTCAAGGAAAACCGCTCGTTGTAAAGCGCGACGATATCCTCCTCCGGCATTCCTTTTGTAGAGGAAAAGAATTCCTCGTGCCAGGTTCCCCCTTTGAGGTCGACGGCCTTTTTCCAAGCATCCCAGTGCAGCGGCATGGAATCCACCAGCGTCCCGTCACAATCGAAAATCAGTCCTTTTATATATTCCGGCACTTCAATTCTTAACATTTGCTCCCACTTTTAGGCGTTCCAAGAAGTCGGAAAAACGGCATCAAATCGAATTTTTATGTATCCAGCTGAAAATTCAAAATATGAATGATTCGCCCTCATGATTAAATGACTTCCGACCCCCATCTCGCCGCAAAATTAATTACTATATCTTCCCCTAACAATTTGACGGTATTTAAACGTCGGCAGGCCTTAAAATGGATTCTCGGTCGGGTAGTACACCCCTTTGGGATGGTTGAAATAAACCTCATCAAGACCGAGCATCCTGCATGCGGCAAAAAGGGTTTTTCCTGCATGTTTGAACGCAATGGCGGTGTGGTGAGGAAAGCGCTTTTCGAGCAGAACATGCCGGTAGAAGCGCCCCATTTCACGAATGGCAAAAACGCCGATTGAGCCGAAAGATTTGGGATTCACATCCAACACTTCTCCGTTCGCTATATATGCGTGCAGATCCGCATCCGAAGTCGATTGAATGCGAAAAACGGAAATGGGTCCGGATTTGATCCGTCCCTCCAGGGTTCCCCGGGTAATATCCGGATCCTTTTCCGGCTCCATGAGACGGTGCATGATCAACTGATGCTGCAGTGCAGGCTGCAGGAGGCATTGAGACGATGTATTTCCGCAGTGAAATCCCATCCACAGGTCGGTAAGGTCGTAATCCCCCACAGCGGATTTGCATTCCTCGTACATATCTTTCGGAACGGAATTGTTAATGTCAAGAATGGCAGGCGGCGCGGCGGTGGCGCATACAACCATATATTCGCTGAGAGCCCCGTAAATATCCGCTTCGCACGCTACGGGAATCCCCTTTGCAGCCAGGCGCGAGTTCACATAACAGGGAACATGTCCGAAATATTTTTCGAAAGCGGGCCAGCATTTGTTGGCGAATGCCGCGTATCGCGAAGTTCCCAGATTGGCCGCCATGTGTTTTTCGAGGGCATATTCATATTGTGCAAGCTTCTCCGTCAGTTCAGGATAGGT
>DKBB01000255.1 GCA_002451015.1 Acidobacteria bacterium UBA6911 | reverse complement strand
TCTCCCATGGTATGGTGGGAAGGGGGTATTTATGAGAACACCTATGTAAGAGAAGATGGTGTCTGGAAGTTCCAGGTGCTCAATTATAACCCGCTCTGGCATGCCGACTATGAATCCGGCTGGGGAAAGACCAAAATGATTTATGACATGTCCGCACCCCCGAAACTCTATCCTGAAAATCCAACAGGTCCCGATGCACCCATGGAATCCCCGCCGGCTATGTGGCCCAATACGAGCATCGTGCCCTTTCATTACATGAATCCGGTAACAGGTAAACCGCTAACCATGGAATCCGATTGGAAAAGCGAGCCAAGTGAATAACGATGTCTTAAATCTCTATCGAGATTCCTGATGTAAGCCGATAGGCGGAATTAACCGCGATTTTTCGTTTCGGCTTCCCTGTCAAGTTCCGTCTCGGCTTTCGATTAGATGAGGTATGTAAACTAATCCGTGAGAATCAGTATATCCGTACCGGGACATACAAACGGTTTACCCTCACGGAAACACCGGACCGGTCCAGCCGTCGCCGATGCCGTAGGGCATGGCACTTCCCAGTCCCCAGATGCCCCGGATTGTGCCGTTCTTTGACCGGAAGATTTCCGAAACGGGCATGGAGTTGGGTTGGTTGAAGTAGGTAGGCTGAATAGTACCGTCGGGCATCTCGACCGAGGCGAGTCCCCGGTGATTGAAGCAGTAGATGCCCCAGGTGATACCTTTCTCCTCATCCACTACCGGGGTACGGCGCGGAGTAACATTGTGGATGGTTTTCAGAACGGGGGGGATATCCCCGTTTCGGCACTTCGGACTTCCCGGCATGCCCGGTGTCCGCGGCGGAGCGCCGGGGAATGTGCCCGCCGTCAGCATTCCGTTTTCCAGCCGGTAGCATTCGTCGTCAAAAGGGACATTCCTGTCGTTCAGAATCTTGAGAGCATCGAAATACAGGTCCGGTATCTGAAGCAGTTTCTCGCGTGATGTCCTTTCCGAAGGATCCAGTATTTCCGAAAAAGCCGGGGCGGTCAGTCTGAAATTCTCCAGGCTGTTTTCATTCACATCACGGATCACAATCGTTTCGGCTTCCGTGATCCGGTGGCCCACGACTTTAAGCCGCAGGGACAGGATGACCGGTTTGTCATGTTCCCTGACGGAACCCACCCAGGCGACCTGGCCAGTTTTGAGGTCGCAGATGGTGATCTTGAAATCACCAAGGCCGGAGGAGGTAAACCAGAGCCCTTCCGTCAGGGGAAGTTTGATCGTATTTTCGGTGAAAATAATATCTTCGGCAAACGGCGCCCTGGAAGGATCGTGCGCGACCATGGCTTCCAGGTACTGATCGACCAAGCCTTCAAGGCATGTACGGTCGCACTGAGCGGATAGTTCGCAACCTACAGTAATACAAAAAAGAAGTCCCACTAAAAGAATCCCCTGTATCTTTTTCATGTTCTATCCTTCTTCCTGTTGTTTCATGTCGATTATTTCCAGACGATGGTTGGCTTTCGGATTCCTGGGTGACGGTCCCTCAATTAAAAGGACAAGATCTCCCCGTACACCGTTCGATCGGAGCCATGACCGCGAGTATCGCTGCCAGTCTTCCGGGGGTTCCGGTTCGTAAACGGGATAAACGCCATAGGAAAATTGAAGCGTTTGACAGGTCTGCTGCAGGGAACTGACAGCCGTCACCCATACGGGCAGCCGGAATCGCGCAATATTCCGCGCCGTTGCACCGCTTTGGGTCGGCACCAGAAGGGCGGCGGGGCAGACGTGGTCCATCATGTGTTCCAGGCTCAATGCAATCAAATCCTTGGGATGGATGGATCCCTTTTGATTGGATGTGCCTACGGTGCCGCGACCGAAACCGGGCGGGATTTTCGGCTCGGTCGTGATCGCAATCCGGGACAACATGGCTACAGCTTCGACAGGGTAGCGGCCCATGGCCGATTCACCTGAAAGCATGACACAATCGGTGCCGTCCAGGATAGCGTTGGCGACGTCTGTTGCTTCCGCCCGTGTCGGTCGGGCGTTGTCCGTCATCGATTCCAGCATTTGGGTCGCCGTGATGACCGGTTTCCCCGCACGGTTGGCCAGACGCATCAGGCTTTTCTGAACGACGGCAATCCGTTCAATCGGGATCTCCACTCCAAGGTCGCCCCGGCCGATCATGATGCCGTCGGCCGCTTCAAGAATGGATTCTATATGCTCCAGGGCCCGGGCCCGCTCGATCTTGGCGACAATAAAAGGGGAATATCCCAATTCGGATGCCGCCCGGCGGACCGATTCGATGTCTTCGGCATTTTCCACGAACGACTGGCTGACGGCATCCACTCCAAGGTTGAGGGCGAATTCCAGGCACCGCCGGTCATTCTCTGTAAAGGCGCTGACACCCAGCCGGATACCCGGAAAATTGAGCCCCTTGCCGGAACGCAGTTCGCCTCCGACAACGATCTTGCAGCGAACTTCGGTATCTTCAGTTGCGAGCACTTCAAGCTGAATGAAACCATCGTTAATGAAAAGCGTATCGCCGCTTTTTACGACCTTTGGCAGATCAGGGAAGTTTACGGATACCCTGTCCCTGTTGCCGACAATATCGTGCGTGGTTAATGTGAGGATGGATTCCGGTTCAACCGCAATCGGTTCTTCGTCTAGACGGCCGATCCGGATTTTGGGTCCGGGCAGATCCGCCAGAACCGCGACCCGTTTGCCGGTATTCTGCGCGGCTGCCCTGAGGGTTTCGACCATCCTGCTGTGGCTTTCGAAATTGCCGTGCGAAAAATTCAGCCTGGCTATGTCCATGCCGGCACGAAGCATTTTTTCCATTATTCCGCGGTCTTCGGAAGCCGGTCCCAGGGTACAGACAATTTTAGTTTTATGTTCCGGAAGGTTCATGGAAAGGATCCTTAATTTTGCGATTACGGGCTTCTTCCTCTGCCGCTGTCGTGAAGTAAACCTTTATTCTTAAGGAATCGAGTACAAATTATCAACCACTTAAAAATACCTCAGTGGAATCGCGATACCTTTCAGTTGCAGTTTCCAGGACGTTTCTTCGTATAATGGGGATGTTTCCCTGTGCGGTCCGTATAATTATGGATATGAATTTTTATGATTACGTATGATTACGATCTGATTTGTATCGGTTCGGGCCCGGCGGGACAGCGGGCTGCGGTCCAGGCGGCAAAACTGGGTAAACGCGTCGCAGTGGTTGAACGGCGGCGTTGGGTCGGCGGCATTTGTGTCGACTTTGGCACAATCCCATCCAAGACATTTCGTGAGGCGGTCCTTACCTATACCGGTTACAGCAGCCGGTTTCTTTCCCACCCGGGTAAATCCTTCAGGCAGATAGTCACTTCCCGGAAACTTCAGAAGGAAGTAAGAGAGGTCGTTCGAAATGAGGAGAAAATAGTAGAACGTCAACTGCAGCGCAACAATGTCGATCTCATAAGAGGCGTTGCCTCCCTGGAGGACCTGCACACGGTCCGGATTCTGTCCGAGTCCGGTTCGAAGGCTTTCAGCAGTGACAAAATCCTGATCGCTACAGGCAGCCAACCCGCAAAGTATCCAGGTCCGGATCACGATCGAGACATTATTGTAACCAGTGACGACATGCCGTTTCTTAAATTCATACCGCATACGTTGACGGTTGTCGGCGGTGGTGTGATCGGGATCGAATACGCCTCCGTCTTTGCGGCACTCGGAATTGAAGTGACGGTCATTAACCGCAGGTCCCGGCTGCTGGAATTTCTGGATCACGAGATGGTGGATGAATTGATGCGGCAGATGCAAAAAATGAAGGTTTCCTTCCGACTCGCGGAGTCTGTCGAGACGATTGAGACGAAAAAGAATAAGACCCGGCGCGGCATTGTAAAGCTTAAATCGGGTGAGAAAATTTCTAGCGACATAATTTTGTATTCTGTCGGACGGATTGGCGCAACAAGCGAACTCAATCTGGGAAAAGTCGGGCTGCAGGCGGATTCACTGGGCAGGCTGAATGTGAATACATTTTTTCAGACGGAAGTTCCCCATATTTATGCCGCGGGAGATGTGATCGGATTTCCCAGCCTGGCTGCTACATCCAGCGAACAGGGGCGACTTGCCGCACGCCATGCTTTCGGTCTGGATGCCGACGGCATGGCGGAACATTTTCCACTGGGGATCTATTCGGTCCCGGAAATATCGATGGTAGGCAAACCGGAACACGAATTGCAAGCCGAGGGGATATCGTATGAAACCGGGATAGCCCGATATCGGGAAATAGCCCGCGGACAAATTCTGGGAGATGATTCGGGCCTGGTGAAAATGCTTTTCAACCGCGATACGAAACAGTTGCTGGGAGTGCATGCCATAGGGACGGGAGCGACCGAATTGATCCATATCGGCCAGGCTGTGCTGCGGCTCGGTGGCGGGCTCGATTATTTCCTGCATACCGTGTTCAATTATCCTACACTGGCTGAATGTTACAAAGTGGCTGCCCTGGATGCTGCTAATAAATTGGGTTTATGAGTTGCGGTCGAATCGAATTTGTGTGATTTCGGAGAGGGCGTATGGATCGATTCATGCAGGCGGCATTCGCGGAAGCGAAGAAAGGATTGGCGGAAGGGGGTATCCCGATAGGGTCGGTGCTGGTCATCGACGACAGAATCGCCGGGAAAGGCCGGAACCGCCGGGTGCAGAAGGGAAGCGCCATTTTACACGCGGAAATGGACGCGCTGGAGAAATCAGGCCGTCTTCCTGCAGCCGACTATCGCAGGTCGGTTCTGTATACCACGCTGTCTCCTTGTGATATGTGTAGCGGGGCGATTCTTCTCTATAAAATCCCCAGAGTTGTCATCGGTGAAAATCAGACCTTTAGAGGCGCTGAGGAAACGCTGCGTTCCCGGGGGGTGGAACTTGTCGTATTGAATGATCGGGAATGTCTCGGGATGATGCGTGGCTTTATAGAGTCAAACCAGGGTTTGTGGAATGAGGATATCGGAGTATAAAGCATGGGATCGCGCTGGGGGAAAGCCGTAGGGTTGGTTTGAATTTATCAGGAAATCAGGCATGCGGATTATGGAATCTTAAAGCCGGATGGTCAGTCTTCAATGTTGATTATATCCAGCCGTTTTCCATACATTTGTTTCAGTTCTTCAATCGCCTGTTGCATCTCGGGAGGATTATCTCCCTTGTTTTCTGAAAACGGCTTTAATTCTATCCCGACTCGATATTCGTAGGTAAGACCGGGGCCCCTGAATTTGGTGTACACAACCTTGCCGAGCAGGTCGAGGCTTTCGGGCTTCTTGGGAATAGTGATTCTCAGGGCAATGTCTTTATTCACTTCAGGGGGTGTATTGGTCAGCAGCGACAATCCGAACTTGCTGATATCGGATAACGGTAAAGTTTCTTCGGAAAAGCAATCCTGATCGACTGATTTGCAGGAGATGTGGGCTCCCGGAATGGAAAATCTGTCAGATCCCCTGTGGCCGAATTTCCGGCTGAATTTATGTAAAGTGGATTTCATTACCTGCTCTATTAGCATGATATAAAACCTACCACGGGAAACATTCTATTCATATCGGCAAATCGGGTAAAAATATTTATGAATTTATGGGGTGTCCTCTTTTAGTATTTTGTTCCTTTTATGGTTCAACATCCAGCCAATTGGGACATTGCGGGTATCGAAACGAAATCTATAAATCTACCGGCATCTTAAAATGGTGCCGGTTCCTAGTAAGTTTTGTAATAACTGGGATTAGCTTAATTTATGTGCTGTTTTCCCGTTTTTGCAAGGCATTTTTTTAGGGATATCGAACCCTCAGTACGTTTACCGAAATATAAAGTTTTAATTTCTTCGGTGAGAATTGTCTTGGAAGTGGAAAAAGGGGGGAATCTAAAACTGTGATCCGCCGGGCTCCTTTGAAAGGAGATTATCTCTTTTATTTGCAGTAATATACTGTGAAACGGTCCCCCTATTAAAGGGAGTGGGGCTCTGTGCCCGCCCTTTCAGAAACTCCATTGCCTGGAGTATTCTTTCACTGGCCCGACCGTCTCCATAAGGATTCACCGCCTCGGCCATACTTCGGTATACCATGGAATCCCCCAGGAGTTCGGAGGCGATTTTCAGGATGTTATCCTTTTCGACACCGGCCAGCTTTACCGTTCCGGCCTCCAATCCTTCCGGGCGTTCCGTGTCGTTGCGTAAAACCAGAACGGGTTTGCCCAGTGCCGGAGCTTCTTCCTGGATGCCACCGGAGTCGGTCAGAATCAGATGAGACGCTTTCATAAAATGTACGGTCTCGAGGTAGTCGATAGGATCCAAAAGGACTATTCGTTCCTGTTGTCTGAGCCTCGGAAAGACTACGTCCCGCACCGCCGGGCTTAAATGCACAGGGAACACTACCAGAATATCCTTGAATCTCTTCACGAGTTCGAGCAGTGCATTGCAGATCTGTTCCTGCGGTTTTCCCTGATTCTCCCTCCGGTGGGATGTAACGAGGACCATTCGTAATTTTTGAGCAACGACTTTTTCCAGTACCGGGTGCGAATATTTTGTGCTCCGGCTGAGAATGTCCTGAAGCGCATCGATCACCGTATTACCCGTTACAAAGATCTTCGATGCCTGGACTCCTTCTTCGAGAAGATTCTGCCTGGAGATATCCGTGGGTGCGAAATGAACGTCCGACAGAACGCTTGTAAGTCGCCTGTTTATCTCCTCAGGGTATGGATAATACTTATTGCGGGTTCTCAATCCGGCTTCAACATGCGCGCAGGCGACCCTGTGATAAAAGGCGGCTAGGGCCCCTACAAAAGTGGTCGTGGTGTCTCCTTGCACCACTACAAAATCGGGCTGAATCTCGGCAAGAACCGGATCCAATCCGGTTATGGCATGTGCCGTAATCTGCGCCAGTCCCTGTCGCGGTTTGATGATGTTAAGATCGTATTCCGGTTTGATGGAAAATATATCCAGAACCTGGTCCAGCATTTCACGATGCTGAGCTGTAACAATCGTGACCGGTGCAAACCGTTCAGGATTCGCTTTAAGCCTTTTGATCAGGGGGGCCAGCTTTATGGCTTCCGGGCGCGTGCCGAAAATGACGGCGGTTTTAAGGGGTTTCAGCGGTTTCATGGATTTCAAACTTTAACACTCGCGTGCATCAATCTGCGGACCCCGGCTGTATCGGTTCTATATATTTCCTTACATAATCCCTATACAAATGTTGGGCGGTGTCGACAGCGGAGCTACTCATGTAGTCCGGAATGCTGAAGGCCATTATTCGGTTTTCCGTATAGCGGGCTGCCATTTCCATTTGCTGTTCGATCCTGGAAATCGGTGCAGGGATCGCCTGGAACGATTCTTCGGTATTGCCGCTTTCCATTTTTTGTTCGAAAAGCTCTACTACAATTGAGAGCGTACAGCCTGAATCATGAGCCGCACGATTTACTGCATCCAGATAAAGACTAAGGTAATTCATTTCAAGCTTACGCGCACCGATCCCATCCTGAAAATAAAGTGTGTCTATAGAAGATTCCGCGAGGATTGTTTTCCAGAATGCAAAAAAAGATTCAGGATCGAGACGTGTGTTGGAGAACGAGGAGATTCCTACTTCGGCCCCTGGCGTGATTTCCCGTAAATCCTTTGTCAAACCCGCAAGATGGTCGAGGAGTATTTTACGGCGGATCGGTTCATTCCAGTTTGAGTCATCGATTTCCTCGCTGATATACCAACCCTGAAAAGAAGTGTGAGCCTGCGCCATCAGGGCAATTTCCTTCGCGATTGTTTTCGAACGGTATCGCGAATGCCGGAGATAGGATTCTAGCAGTTCCGGGGCTGCTTTGATGTTATTCCAGAAATTCGGGTCATGCCATAAGCCTATATGAACCTCGATGCCGGTTTCGTCTGCGAGGTCCAGGATGGAGGAGAGCGGTAATTTCCCTTCGCTATGGAATGTTTTGGAAGGATAAAAAGCCAGGTCTGATGAAACGCTCCACTGTATAACGAGCTTTGAAATTCGCAGGGTCTTGAAATCACCGAACAGATGCCGCCAGTCGGCCTCGTCCCATGCCGTATGGCGCTGCAAAAGCTGCAGATAAGTCCCGCTCAACGGGGGGGAGGTCGGATCGGCCGCGGCAGTTCCGGAGAAAATGCTGACGAGAAAGCAGAGCATGGATACAACCAGCGCGCCTTTCAGCCTTTTCCTGAGATGACAATAAACTGCGGTCTCCCCCGATGCCTCAGAAGAGAAGTATGCTGGTAAAGGTCCAGCCATCAGAAATTCTATCCTCCTGGGATTGAGGGTTCGGTTGGAGCCACGACCGCTTGTATTGCCCAAGAAATTCCAGTCCGACCCGGTGGGTTTCATATTGACTCTCAAATAAGTCAAACTGCAAGGATAATCCGCCGCCCGCTTCCACGTAAGTGCCTAGATATGTATCCCGGCTCTGGTATCTTCCGTCAACGACAATATGGGGTTTCAGCAAGGCATTGGGTCTAATCCGGAAAGCAACTCCCTGGTGGAATTCCGAATAAACGGCTGCCATGCCGTCGTTCGGAGTAAAATAGCCTGCATCGGCATAGACTAGTGAATAGTTGCGGATAAACCCGCCAGGGGTCAGATCGCGCCCACGGGTCCATGAGAACATGCCGCGCCACAGCCAGCCGTTGTTCGTATTGGCGCCGAGTTTAATAATCCTTTCACCGCTGAGAAAGAGGTTCCATTTTGGAAGGGGCTTGTAACGAACGCCTATACCGGCCTGGACAGAATCCCAATCCGGGCGAATCGATTCCGGTTCCGCGTTTCCCAATACCCTGGCTGTAATCTGAAACATCCTGCCTGCACGGTATCCGATTCTCGGGGGGCGATAACTTATTTCCAATCCTCCGTTTGAAGGCAGAACGCCGCCTCCTAGGACGGACGCCGCGCCACTGGTCGAATTGGAACGGTAGGAACCGTAAGCTGTCAGGTCGAATCGGTTGTTGAGGGTGTGAATCTCACTGCGCATTCGGTAGAGT
>DKBB01000388.1:3590-11679 GCA_002451015.1 Acidobacteria bacterium UBA6911 | reverse complement strand
TTTCATGGATTTCAACAACGATGTTTTTCTCAAGCTGCATCGCAAACACAATCTGACCCCTCTCTACCAGGGTATTCGGGAAAATCGCATTCTTAATCCGAGGGGCACGGAACCCGTCAATGTAAAAAGCATGTTTGAAGTTATCACGGGGCCGCAATCCGGCCGCTTTCATCCGGAAACCGTCCGCAGGACGCCATGGACCCGCCGCTTTTCACCCCGGCGAACGACGGGACCCCGGGGAGAAAGCATTGAGGACCTGGTGGAATGGACCCGGANNATGGGGAGAGATCATGCCGGAAATAGACAGCGAGCGGAAACGGGTGGAACTTATCCGGCGCCAGACCGATTTTCGCTGTCTGATCGGTCCCGGCCGTGTTTTCGGATTCCTGTGCCGGTTCGGGAACGTTCCCACCAACGTGGGGAGCGGCGGTGGGGTGCAGCCGCTGGCTATTCTCAAATCAGCCATGACGGTTCGCGAAGCTGTCGAACGGATCAATGACTCTATTGCGCGAATGGATTACGGCGATCTGCTTTCCATCGAGGACGAGCGGACCCGCATGGCCATGGAAGAAAAATTCACTTATCTCCTGGGTCCCATCAGGATCGCCCTGCGGCCCCGAATCATTACGGCGCAACAACTGGCCGCACTGGAAGCCTATAGCAGAGCCGTGTGGGAGGATTGTATCCGGCTCGAGAAGATGTGGCATGCCGGGGAACTGGAAGACTATATCGATATTGAAGAAGAAGAGCTCGAAATTGCGCGCCTGCAGCCCTGGCGGGGCGGCCCGGCCATTTTTGCGGCCGACGGACTGTTCGGATTCGGAGCGGACATAGAGGAATCATGACTATCGAAGTGGATCCCGATTGGTGGAAATCCCTTTTCGACGAAGTTTACTTGATAACAGACGCCCGCAGTGTGGATGACGATCGTGTCACCCGACAGGAAATCAGCATTTTTACGACACTGATCCCCCTGCAGCCCCATGAACGTATCCTGGATCTGTGTGGCGGCCACGGGCGCCATTCCATGGAACTCTACAGTCGAGGTTTCGTCGATTGTACGGTACTGGATTACTCCCGGCCGTTAATCGATATCGGCAAGAATAATGCCGCCGAGAAGGGGTATGCCGTCTCGTTTATACAGGGGGACGCACGGCATACGCCGTTGGACTCCGCGACCTTCGATCACGTGCTCATTCTGGGCAACTCTCTGGGCTATATTGCGGATCCCGACGCCGATCTGCTGATACTGAAGGAGTGCGGCCGGCTTCTTAGACCGCAGGGCTGGCTGTTGCTGGACGTCACCGACGGCAAAAGCGTTAGAAAAAAAATCTCTCCCCAGGCCTGGCACCAGGTCGGGGACGATATCGTGGTGTGCCGGCAGAGGGAAGTAAACAAAGGAATCATCAGCGCCAGGGAGATGGTATTGAGCAAGTCACGAGGGATGATACGGGATAAAACCTACCGCATCCGTCTTTATGGGGAAGACGACCTTGTGGCCCTTGCCCGCAGCGCCGGCTTCGACGGCATACAGGTCCATACCAACACCTCCGCCATGAAATGCAGCGATGATGTAGGATGTATGAACCACCGTCTGGTGGTTTCCGCGCGCAAACCATAAAGATTCTTGGGAAGATCTTCAGGGCGAACACAAGGTTCGCCCTTTTTTTTAGGGTATTCCCCTGATCAGCATTTGCCCAGGGCTTTCAGTATCTTGTCCGGTGTGGCCGGCGGCTCGATCCAATGACCTATGGCATTGGCCACGGCGCAGACGGGAAGCAGAGGCGCGGCCATGCAGTGACTGATGCCCGATCCGCCATAGCACGCATTACCGGATCGGGTTTCCACGGCGTAAGTTTCTATAGGTCCCAGGTCCAGGATGGTGGGTTTCTTGTACTCGAACATGTTCGTGCTGAGTTTTACGCCGGTCGCCTTATCATAAATAAACTCCTCCGATAATCCTCCCTGGCTGAAAAACATTGCCTGGTGCAGCTGCCCTTCAAACGAGGTCATCCTCAGGACCTTGCCCGGATCGCAGACCACCACATATTTGGTCACTTCCACTTCACCGGTTTCGGTATCTACGGCTACTTCGCAGTAGCTGGTGTTCATCACATCGAGAATGTGGCCGCCCTGGGACCATGTNNAATTTCCCGAAGGGAAAGGCCTTGCTCGGATCCGACTTCAGATAGACCATGGTGTCTCGGGTATCGAGATCCTCCGGGCGGATGGCGGGCCCCTTGGGTTTAGCCGTTCCGAATCCTCCTCCGCCGCCACTCCACGCCCTGGATTGGGCTGCCAGTTCCAGAAGCAGTTTCTTGCATTTTACGGCCGCTTCCTTCATGACCCATGCGGATGCGGTGGTGCCGTCGCTTCCGCCGCCGCAGGGAGTGAAGATGGCCTTTTCATCATAGAGCAGAATCACGTCCTCGACCTTTGCCCCCAACTCCTCGGCGACCACCAGGGCCAGGGCGTCGGGACCGTAGTAGCCGGCCCAGGGCCCTTTGAGCGGTATGTACACCTTGTTGTCCGCCTGGATTGTCACCGTTGCGGTATACGGTTGCTGGGCGTGCCGGGGCGACAACGCGTACCGGAAACTCAAGCCGTGCATCCTGCCGTCCGGGAGTTTCCTGGCCCCCGCCGGATGCCAGTTCCAGTTCATGGCCTCTTTCCCCTTTTCCACGCACATCAGCAGACCCGGGGGGACGCCGGGATCCTGCTGGGATGAAGGTCCATGGACGTTCTTGAGCGCGACATCTATGACGTCCATGCCGAGTTTCTCCGCCACGATCTGCTCGGCTATGGTCATGGAGTCCCAGTTGAACGGGGAGGTCTGGCTGAGCGTGTTGCGGCCTGAATTGGTGTAGACCTCCTGGAAATGACTCTTCAAGTTGACGCATCGCGTCGTATTGAAAGGGCTGAATCGTGCTTCGAATCCTCCCCACGCCGAGGGCGTTTCTTCCGGGGCGCCCGGATCTCCTACGGTGCTTTCTTCGACCGCGACAATCGTTCCGTCATTCCTATATCCGATTTTCGTGTGGGAATACCTTTGCGGATTGGCGGGATAGTAATCGTTCCTCCTGTCGTTGATACAGCGGACGGGCCGCCCCGTTCTCCTGGCTAGCAGGGGAGTAATAAGCTGGGAGCGGCGGATGATCCAGTCGCAGTACTTGCCGCCCTGGAAAAGGGTAAGGCGGTGGAGTTTGTCGAAGTTGATGTTATACAGGGGGCGAAGCTGAAAAGATCCCCAAGTAGGGCATATGCCTTCGATATACAGGGTCGGTCCCTCGGTCCCCCATGGATCCTGCGCCCACCAGGCGAGGCTGCCGTTCGGATTCGGCGGGTGAGATGCCGTACGGGAATGCCCCCAGTCGAATTCGAAAATGTGGTCCGATGTCCTGAATCCGGCCTCCACATCCCCAGCAGAGAAATTTGTAGCGAGCTTTTTAGGGTCGTGCTTAATGATCGGTGCGCCCGGTTTCAAACCGTCCAGCGGATCTACAATAGAGGGCAGAATGTCCCACTTGACCTCAATCAGTCTCAGGGCTTCTTCGCAGATATCAGGAGTCTCGGCGACTACAACCGCTCCTATCTCTTCGTCTTCCGTCTCCGCTTCACCCGGGATCAGGGGCCCATGGATGCCGGCCATCGTATTGACAGGCGGATGCGTCAGGCCTTTATTTATTGCCAGGACATCCGGATCGTCCCAGGTGACGATATCCACCACGCCTTCCAGTGCCCTGGCCCTGCTGATGTCCATGCTCTTAACTTTAGCCCGGCCGTGGGGGCTCCTGAGGAATTTGGCGTGGAGCATATCCGGTATAACTCCATCGGTGCCGAATTTGGCCCCGCCGGTAGCGATGGTATACGACAGCCTGCCGGGAACGTTTGCCCGGCCGACGGCCTTGAATTCCGTTCTCTGTCCGTTGGTGCCTGCGATGTCTGCCATACGATTGCCTCACAAATGGTTTCCTGTGTAGTTTATAGGGGAAAGTGTACTACTAAATGCCCGGTTTTAGCCCGAAATGCTTTTAAAAAATTTCCATCCTGCATTTCTCACAAGGTTTGGTGAAAAGTAAGGAAGAAGGCCCTATTCCATCGAATTCGATTCCCGTTCGCCCTTCAAAATATGCTTAAGTTTTTCTTTCCAGGCCTGGAGTTCGGAAGAGGGTATCTGGCCGCCTTCGGGTGCGGTGACATAGTAATTATGTTCGCTTCGGCGGTTCCAGGTGGCTATCCTGGATGAATGGATGTGTAGGCCCAGGTCCGACAGGCATCTGGACACAATATAAAGAAGCCCCTGCAGGTCCTGGGCAAGAACATTCACCACGGTATGATCTTCCGAGAGATCGTTGCGTAAATCAATTCTATCCAGCAGAATACTGTCGGGCGGAGTCTTTCCGGCATCAACCAGGAACTGATCAATGGTCTTTTCAGCCGTCAGGACATCTTTGAGCGATTTTTGAATTCTTCGCGCTTTGCTTTCGGATATCTGCAGCCCATTGTACTGGATCCAGAGAGTATCCAGCACTACGGGGCTCTTCCTGTTCATCGTCCGTGCCTGGGCTTTATAGATATTAACGCCGCATCCGTACAGAACACCCGCGATTTTTGCCAGTATGCCCGGTTCGGGATCGTCGAAGGCACAGAGCGTGAGTTCGGAATGGTCATCTCCCGGGCGATTGTATATGTCGATGGCCACCCTTTCCGTGTCGAGTTTTTCAAGAAGTTGGATATGGAATGAAATCTCTCCCAGCGGCGTATTCAGAACATACCCGGCGGGCATTGCATCGCAGTGTTTCAACACGGCCGTGTCGTTTTTTGAAGAATGAATCGCGAGGAGTTTTTTTCTAATCAGCCTTATTTTATTCTTCACCGCGCTTGTGTCGGCATCCTTGATATCGCTTCTGGAGTAAAAATCCTGCATTCTTATATAGAGATCCTGCAGATCCCGGTCGTCCATGGAGGTCCAGTTTTTATCGGAGGCCGCGCTGACGTCCAGGTAGGTAAATAGATACAAATGGCGCAGGGTGTCGATATCCGGAACCAGGTCGGCAATTTTTTTGAGAACGTTCGCAGACTTTAAATCCTGGAGCCTGGCGGTTCGTACCAGGAGCCGGTGGTGTCGCACCAGGGCGTTCAGGATTTCCTTTTTTTCGGGCACAAGCTTCAGGCGGGCGGCGACATCCTTTGCCAGCTCCGCGCCGGCTTCGCAATGATCTCGGCCTGGCGATAGCTTGCCGGCGTCGTGCAGCAGAGCCGCCAGGCAGAGCATGTCGAAATGGGAGCATTGCGCCAGCAAATCGGCAAACCGCCGGCTTCCTTTTTCCCGGTTGAAGCGGAGAATTTCGAGATGTTCGATCATTCGGATTGAGTGTTCTCCGACCGTGTACCTGTGGGAGGATTCCGACGGCACGTACCGCATTATCCGCGAAAAGTCGGGAATGAATCGGTCGACGGCGCCCAATTGCGCCAGAGCGCGTAATGTGGATGCAATATTCCGGCTTTCGCTTAATATTTTATTAAAGATGAAAGCTTCTTCACCGGCGGGTTTCGGAACTTCCAGGATCTGTGTGCGCGATTCTTCCAGCTCTTTCCGGGCCTGCGGACTGATGGGGATCGAATAGCGCTGGGCATTGTGAAACAAAGAAACAACGGAATTCGGGATAGAATCTTTCTTTCGGATCTGCAGGGATCCATTCTCCAGCCGGCTTCCGTTAATTTCATACGGGCCCTGCATCAGAGTGTGAATGGCGGCGTTTCTGAACCGTTCCAGAGTCTCGGCATGAGCCAGGTGTTTCGAAAGCCATTCCTGTGCGGAGCAGTTGCCCAGATCGCGGGCAATTTGGTCCTGGTAATTATTGATCAGCACGTCGGACGGCTTGCGTGTTTTTAAATGCAGCCAGGAACGCGCTTTAAAAAACCAGTCCGTGGCTTCCCGGACCTCCTCTAACTGCTGTTCGGAAATGTCGGCACGATCCTGCAGTGCCGATTCGAGTGCATCGTTATCCGTTCCCAGAAGCAGCCTGAATATCCAGCGCGCGCGGTGAAGAACTCTCAGCGCCCCCGGGCCTTCCTTTAGATTGGGCTGCACCGAGTACATGGAAGGATTCTCCAAACGGTTCCGTTCCTCGCCGGTTGCAGTTTCAAGCATGATGTCCAGTGGCGACAACAGTTCGCGGATACGCAGTTCCAGTCGGTTGGCGAGAATGCGGCTGCCGCAAATGTAGCGAAGGTCCAGGAGCGCTGTTTTTGTAGGAACGTCCCATGTTGAGGCTTCAGCTATTGGACGAAAGGAATATCCCACGTGGATATCCTTCAATGAAAGAAACACATCCATGACCAGTTTGAAGGCAAAATGAACCGCCGCTTCGACCCAGGGATCCTCTTCGTCGGGTGGAAGGAAGGCTATATCGATATCGGAATATGGATTCAGCTCTTTCCTTCCATATCCTCCGGTGGCGACAATCGTGATGTTGGAATTTACGGTCTGGCGAGCTTCGCGGTCGGCAAACCAGCATGAGTTTTTATAAATCTCTTTCAGGATATCGTCTACGAGAGATACATGCGCCTCAAGAAAATCTTTTGAAGCAGATGTCCATTGGATCCGGCTAAAAAGTTCTTCCCGTCCCTCACGGAACTTCCGCTGCAGACTCTGGACCTCTTTCTGCAGGGAAGTGGCGGATATGCGGCGAGACAGGTGCCCGCCGTCAAAATAAGCGTTGTGTCCTGTAAGGTCCGGGATTTTGATAGGCATCCTGGCCCTCCCCGTTGCTTCTTAAAACAAGAACAAATTACCCCAGGCTCGCTTTCTAGTTTCGATATCTGTTGAGAATCGAGCTCCAGAGCGGTGCGTCCGTGGAGCTTCTGAAAATCATAGCCAAACAACTGTATGGTCCTGTTCATAGTCTAAAGAACAGGACCATGCCTTTCAAGGGACGGCATTTCGATCCATGCAACGATGATAAGCGGAATCCCGGGATATCGGAAGCCGGTCACAGCCGGAAGCCCGGCGGCAGCGGGGTATAACGAAACCTTTCCGGGCGATAATCGGACGTCATGGAGATAACCGCCATCAGGAAGGGTTTGTCGACTCGCCTGAAGTAGTGCGGGTTGTGCACCAGACCGGCAGGTACCCATTCGCCCGTGGCCCGGGTAATATTGAATTTCTCCGCTTCGTCCCCCTCGCCGAGCCAGAATTCAACCTCACCTCCCAAATTCAGCGTATCGTGCGGATCGGTGCTCAGGAAAAGAAAAAGCTGATCGAAGTTGTGCGCGTGGCCTCCGCCATCCGGCCCTCCCGGATGAGCACCCCTGAAAACGGGTGGTTCGAGTGTAGGGATCCCCAGGCCGGCGCCTGCCGCATGAATATGGAAGATTTCTACCCTTATAGAGGCATGCTGGTAGATATGCTTGTCGAACATCAATGTAGGTACCGCGATCCTGCCGCGGTGTGAGGGGAATATATGGTCGGTCGCCAGGGTCAACTCGTTGACATATTCCGTATACAGTCCCTTTCCCTTTTGTTCCCGGCCGACCTTTTCAAAAGAAAAGGCGGGAGGCCAGGAAACGTCGCGTGCGGCGCCCGGACCCAGGGCGTAAGTAGGAGTGATTGCAATCGCCATCTCTATGATGGGCCATTCCGCTCTCTGGACCTTGGTGAAATAATGGGGATTGTGCGCAACATCGCGGGGAACCCATTCCGCTGTCGGCCGCCGGGCGATGAATTTTTGGGCGTCGTCTCCTTCTCCGAGCCAGAACTCGACTTCGCCTCCCAGTGCCAGGTTGTCGTACGGATTGCTGCCGAAGAAAAGAAACAGCTCGTCAAAATCGGGGTGCGCGTGCTGGCCGGTTCCGGGCGGCACTTCCTTGCCCTCAATCAACATGGGGATTTCGCCGGGAATCATGACCCCCGCGCCCGGCGCATAGATGTGGAAATTCTCCACCCAGATTTTAGCTTCGGGAAAAACCTTCTGATCGAAAATCAGGGAGAAGTCTGCCATCCTGCCGCGGTAGTCGGGACGCACAAGCTCTGTCCACAGCCTTAAGTTGTTGACGTATTTCTCGTATTTGCCCATAGGTTTCTCCC
>DKBB01000388.1:0-3557 GCA_002451015.1 Acidobacteria bacterium UBA6911 | reverse complement strand
CCGGGCGCGATGGCATTTACCCGGATACCGTAATCGCCGAATTCAATCGCCATATTGCGCGTAAACATGTCCAGTCCCGCCTTGGAGGCGTGATAAGGCGGCATCGGATGCGTTCTGGCGCCGCCAAGATGCTGGCCACCGGTGGAAGAGATGTTGATGACGCTTCCGCCTTTGCCGGCCCTTATCATATGGGGGACGAACTCATGCGTTGTGTAAGCGGGACCGTTTAAGTTCACGTTGATGACTTCGTGCCAGGCCTTAAGATCCTTGTCGTCCAGGAATTCGGAAACAATGGACATGCCGGCGTTATTTACGAGTACATCCACAACCGGAAATGTTTTCAAAACTTCAGCCACTGCCACTTTTACACTATCGATGGACCCGACATCGCAGGCGACGCAAAAGCAGGTGGCGCCATACTGCTTGAGATCTTCGGCCGCTTTATTGCCTTTTTCAACGTCCCGGCAGAGAATGGCCACATTCGCACCGCTTTGGGCATAGGCCGCGCTTATACCCAATCCAATTCCCCGGTTTCCGCCTGTGATGACAACGTTCATGCCTTTAACGGAAAAGGCGTCCGTCATACTGCCGATAGGAGTCGTCCTGTAACTCATGCTTTCCCTTTCTATATTTCTTAAACAAATATAATAAACCGTTGGCAGTATACTGTAATGCCGTGAATCGAATCACCTGACAAATACCTTTGTGCGAACCCCTGCCTTTTTCTTCCTGTCTGTAGTAGAATTAACGTTTCAAGCAACAGAAATTTGTATAAGGACGACTTTAACAAAAATCCCTCCGATCCAACCACATGTTTCACTCAGCCGAACAGGAAAAAAGAATCCATAAAGAACAGGAGATAATGCGCTCGGGAGAAGCCAACGGTACGAGTTTGTGCCAATACAGGAACGTCTCCTGCGTCCGGTGCTGCCTTCCCCATATAGGGGGAGATCCGCACATGGAGGATTCCGGGGAGCAGAGAAGCGCCCTGTCCGGAAAGAGTGCATCTGCATACCGTCTTAAATATTCGGGCAGGTATCTCGGCCCGCGCAATATCCTGATGAAGTTCAACAATTTCAACCCTCTGAAGGATCCGAAGATTGAAGCGTCACAGTACGAAGACTCTTTCGCAGATGTCGGAAGGGAAGAGATGGAAAGGCGATTCTCGGAAAGAAGAAAACTGTTCCTCGGAACATACGACCCGGAGCAACCGAGACAATCCCTGACCCGGTATATGAAGGCGGCCCAGGCAAATGAAGGGTACAGGTATAAGCCGGCAGCGAGTGCAGGGCCTGTGTCCTTATTTCTTGCAGGATCGGTTCCGGCGGGGTGTTTTAAGAAAGGTGAACTGCCGGAATGCCAGTTGCTGGGGTTTTTAGATGGCGAAGGGAAGGTCGGTTGCATGGCCCACCCACTGGCAGCGACATCCCGGGACTACGACGGACGGGACCATGTAGGATTTTTCCATCACACCGGTTGTTGTGAAAACGTCGGCTGCGAGGCAAGCAGGGAATTCAGGTTCCTGAGCGCATCCGCCATGAAGGTCTTCGACAAGGCAGTCGCGCATATGTCATGGTACGAGTACAGCAGGCACGCGACATCCGTTCTCGTCTATTACCTGAGAAGTTATGACTTCATATTGCAGAGTCTCGACGAAAGGGAATTTCTCGATGCATTGACCCTGGAACAGCTTGTCGTGTTTACCAACACTCTCTACAACGAATGGCCGATTAATAATCCGGATCACGATTCAAAAAGAATGGATTCTCTGGACATCCTTTCCACGGACATCCCCCTGGCAGAAAGAATTCTGTATATCGCGCTTGATACGCGGTTTCAGCGGGACCATTTTGCCGTCCAATTGCAGCAAGCCAGGGACCACATCGAAAAAGTTTCAAACATTCCTCAGAGAAAGGGAAACGGGGAACACTAAACCCTGAACTCTGAATCCTGAACAGTGAAGGGAAGACCCATATTTTGTTTGAACCCTGCCAGCCCACTGCAATAGAATGCCGAATTCGGATTTAGTCTGGGGCTCCCTGCGGCTTCAGGCAGTGTTCTCATGTGTTGTATAAAAATCCCGAGGAACTCGTAGGGGGGCTTGCTTGGGACTGAGGAATCATCGTGAAAATACATGAGTATCAGGCAAAACAGGTGTTGTCGCAGTTCGGCGTCCCCATTCCCAGAGGGGAACTGGCCTCCAATCCATATGAGGTTTACGATATCGCGTCCCGATTGGGCGGATCGGTCGTCGTCAAGGCCCAGATCCATGCCGGNNTCCACTCCGGCCGAGGCGGAAGGGATTGCGGCGGAAATGTTCGGGATGACCCTGGTAACACACCAGACCGGTCCCGAGGGAAGAACGGTCAGGCGTGTACTCATCGAGGAAGCGCTGCCGATTAAAAAGGAATTTTACCTGGGCATCGTGATTGACCGGGCTACGCAGAAACCGGTCATAATGGTTTCTCCTTCCGGGGGCATGGATATTGAGAAAGTGGCGGCCGAAACACCCCACCTGATTTTCAAGGAATTTGTCGATCCCGGAGTTCCGCTCCAGTCCTACGTGTTGAGAAAGCTTGCCTTTAAACTCGGATTAACCGGGGAACTGCTTGGTCCCACAACCAAGACCATCGCGGCGCTGTACCGTGCGTTCGAGGCTGTCGATGCCTCCCTGGTGGAAATCAATCCATTTCTTCTGACCGAGACCAACAAAGTATATGCACTCGATGCCAAGATGAACTTCGACGACAACGCCCTGTACCGGCACAAGGATCTGTTGTCGCTCAGGGATTTTTATGAAGAGGACCCTCTTGAGATTGAAGCTTCACGGTACGGCATCAGTTACATCCGGCTGGACGGGAATATCGGGTGCATGGTGAACGGCGCCGGTTTGGCGATGGCTACCATGGACATCATCAAGCTGACCGGCGGGAATCCTGCCAATTTTCTTGACGTCGGGGGAGGTGCGACGGTCGAACAGGTCCGGAATGCCTTCAAAATCATTTTGGGAGACCAGAATGTCAAGGCGGTATTGATCAATATATTCGGCGGCATCATGCGCTGCGACATTGTCGCGAGCGGTGTAGTGGAAGCGGCTAAATCGATAGGCATCAATATCCCTGTGGTTGTGCGTCTGGAGGGGACCAACGTCGAAAAAGGGCGGGAGATCCTGCAAAACTCCGGACTCAAGTTTACGGTGGCGGATGGCATGAAGGACGCCGCTGAAAAAGTAGTCGCACTCTCAAAGTAAGGAGGATTCCGTTGACTATTCTGGTCGATAAAAACACTCGTTTGGCTGTTCAGGGTATCACGGGTAAAGAAGGATCGTTCCACGCACAGCAATGCAGGGAATACGGCACCAATATCGTGGCCGGCATCACCCCCGGAAAAGGGGGAACGATGCATGAAGGCACCCCGATCTTCAATACCGTCGAAGAGGCCGTTGAAAAGGAAGGCGCGAATGCCTCCGTTATTTTCGTTCCGCCCCCGTTTGCGGCCGACGCCATTCTGGAAGCGGTCGCGGCCAAGGTGCCGCTGATCGTGTGCATCACCGAGGG
>DKBB01000300.1 GCA_002451015.1 Acidobacteria bacterium UBA6911 | reverse complement strand
TGCAGTTCACGCACATTTCCCGGCCAGGAATATGAAAGAAGAAGCTCACGGGTTTCATCGCTCCAGGGCCCCGGCTTGCGGTTGAGTTTAAGAGCAAACTGGCTGATAAAGTAATCCGCAAGCGGAAGAATATCCTTTTTGCGTTCCCTAAGTGGAGGAATGGTAATTGAAAAAACATTGATCCTGAAAAACAGGTCCTGGCGAAACCGGTCTGTTGCGACATCGGCTTTGAGATCCCGGTTTGTCGATGCAATTATGCGCACATCGACTTTTTTGGGTTGGTGGAATCCAACAGGCATTATTTCGCTCTCCTGAATCACTCGCAACAATTTAACCTGCAGTTCCGGAGGGGCTTCCCCTATTTCATCAAGAAAGATGGTGCCTCCCTGCGCCATTTCAAAATAGCCCTTTTTCTCCTTTGTCGCTCCGGTGAAGGCCCCCTGAGCATGCCCGAAAAATTCGCTTTCAACCAGGTCCTTCGGAATAGCGCCGCAATTGACAGGAATGAAAATATGGTCCCGGCGATTGCTTTCGCTGTGTATAAATCGAGCGATCAATTCCTTTCCTGTCCCTGTTTCTCCCTGAATAAGTACCGTTGTTTCGGTAGCAGTAACCCGGCGCAACAGATGGAGTATGTTTTCTATTTCAGAACTGCCGTAGATAATGTTTTTGGGGGAAACCTGACTCTCAACTTCCCTGCGCAGAATGATGTTCTCGTTGAGTAATTTCTCGTTGGCCGATTGGAGTTCTTTTGCCAGTCTTTCGTTTTCCCGAACCAGTTCCATTTTCTCAAGAGCATCCTGTATCGCCAGAAGCAGCGCATCGGGTTCCCAGGGTTTTGTGATGTATTTATGAACCTTTCCGGTATTGATCGCGGCGATAAGATCTTCAACGTCGGTAAATCCGGTCAGAACGATCCTTACAAGATTGGAATGGCTTTTCTGGGACATCTCCAGCAGTTCAATACCTGTCATGTCAGGCATTTTCTGATCGGTAATAATCGCATCGACAGGAGTATTTTCAAGAATCTTCAATGCTTCCACGCCCGAAAGTGCTGAATAGACATTATATTGACCGATAAAAGCTCTTTGGAGTTTCTGAAGATTTGCCGGCTCATCATCTACAATAAGCAGCCCGTACTTCTTATTCATTACAATGCCTTTTCCTGAAAAATCGGCAGGAGTACAGTAAAAGTGCTTCCCTTAGCGGGAACGCTGGCCACCTGGATTTTTCCACCGTGCTGTTCGATAATGCCGTAACTGATACTCAACCCCAAACCGGTTCCCTGACCGACAGGTTTGGTGGTATAGAAGGGTTCGAAAATTCTTTTAATATCTTCCTGGGGAATGCCCGAACCGTTGTCCGAAATTTCAATCTCCACCATTCCGCTGCCGGTACGAGTCCTTATCCATACCTCCCCTTTGTCCTGAACCGCCTGAAACGCATTGGACAAAAGATTCATGAAGACCTGATGCAACTTGCCAGGATATCCCTGAATTTTAGGGATATCCCCGTATTCCTTGTGGGTTTCAATGCGGTTCTTGTATTGATTCCGCAGCAGATTGAGGGACATCTCGAGGGATGCATGCAAATCGACCTCCGACACGGCGTCCTGATCCATCCTTGAAAATGCCCTCAGGTCCGAAACAATTGCATTTATCCTGCGCGATCCATCGGTAAAATTGTCTATCAGGATCTTGAGATCCTTCTGTATGAAGGAATACTGTACGGACTCCTTCATACGCTCTATTTCCGCTCTATCTTCAGCCGAGAGACTGGGCAGTTTTTCGAAAGCTTCCAGAAGCCCTAGTATTTTCTGGGTATAGTCTGCGAGGAATCCCGTATTACCATAGATGAAATTCAAAGGATTTTTGATTTCATGGGCAATCCCGGCGACCAGTTGCCCCAGGGAGGCCATTTTTTCGGTCTGGACCAGTTGCTCCTGGGCGCTCTGCAGGTCGTAATAGGCCCTTTTGAGCGCTTCGTGGGAGTTCTCGAGTTCTATCGTGCGATCCCGGACCATGTCCTCCAGGTTGCGGTTCAACTCCTGAAGCTGTAATTCCCTTGATGAAAGAGCCCGTGCCATTTCATTGAAAGAGGAGGCCAGGAGTCCGACCTCATCCGAGGATTGAATCGGCACACGTTCGTTGAAGTTTCCCTCGGATATCGTGGCGGCGGAACGAGTGAGATTGTTCAAAGGAACCGTTATTCCCCTTGAAATAATATAGGTAAATATAAGGACAAGGGATGCCAGGATCAGGATTGCAACCAGCAACCAGTAAATTAAGGACCGGATAGGCCGGTAAATGTCGCTTTCATCAATCTCCACTCCGACAATCCAGCCCAAGGAAATGTCTTCGATCGGGGCAAGACCGGCAATCCGGCGTCCCCCGTCCGGCAGGTCGTAAACAGAATGAGTATCCTGGTTCAAAATTGCTTTATGCAAATTTTCCATCATATGGTTCTCGACAAGCCGGGAATCGTAATAGTTACCTCCCTGTACACTCTGCATGTATTCACCCATCCGTCGGTTGCTCCGATACCTGTGCCCGATGATGGTGTTGGCGTCACTTGCAATCATGAAGGCATACCCGGTGCTCAGTCCGAGGTTCGACAGATCCGCTTCCACGGGATCCAGAATATTCTGAAAATAGGACCAGTTGAGCACATTAATCCAAACTCCCACGACCTCCTGAGAGGCGGGATCTCTAATCGGCTCGGAGAAAGCGGTATTATACTGATGGCTGACATCTTCAGTCTGATAGTCATAAAGCCTTTGAACAAGGCTGGACTGATACCAGCCGAGATGTTTGTTGTGCCCCGTGATGGAAGATTTGAATAATTCGTTTTCTTCCGAAAAATCCGCTATATCGGCGCCGAGAATTTCCGAGATTGTTTCTCCGGGCATGGGATTCCTGTTACGATCGGTCGTATTGATACCCACTATCCTGCCTGAAACGTCCAGAACAATCAGCAGATCATACACATCCTGCTGAAAACAGTAATTATTGAGAAGAGGAATAATGTCGTCACGATACGTCTTGCTTACTCCGTCATAGATAAGAGGAAAGGTTGTCGCCATTAGATGGATCTCTTCCTTCTTCCCTCTTAAAAGCAGGTCGACTTTGTCTGCTGTATCCTGAGCCATCTTCCCTAAAGAGAGCTGAATACTTTCCTCTATCTGATTCCGCCCGATGAAATACGAAAATAAGGACATCCCCGCTAGCGGCAGCAGGGATAGAGCTATCATAAGAGCCAACAGCCTATTTCTGATGCTGTGAAAAATTGCAAATCCAGGTTTTCTTGAAACAGAATTCTTTAATCTTCCCATTGGACCACTTGCATATATTCTTAACAGCAGGGAAACTGACTAACAAATAGGGTTGGCTCAGAGATAAAACAGTTCATTTTTATTGCCAAGTGCATTTTTTTTAATAATTTAGAAGATCCAGGCCATAAAGCATCCATAATATGCCTGCGAACCGCCTGCAACCTGTTTATTTATTCGGTTTGTCAATTATTCATACAATAAGATGGGACATATTGTCCAGTATTAAGACACATATATCGCGATTAAATTATTCCCTTCTCTGTCGGGAGTCCGATGCGATATATTCATTATTTAATATTACGGTTCGGCCAGGTTACTCACGGGATACCTTAAGGGGGCTGAGCGGTAAGAGATGAAGATCGCCCGGGTACAGGGACGAAAGCCGGAAATGGAATTACCCCGGTCAGTCCCCGATACAGTAGGAGCCGACCTCATGTGCGGCCCTGCCAGAGAAACATACGGGCTACGCAGGAGGATCAGATGAGTATTACAGTGCGCATACCCTCGCCCCTCAGGCAATATACAGAGCTGATGTCGGAAATAGAAATGGAAGGAACAACTGTCGGGGAGGTTCTGGATAATTTCAAGGCTCGTTTCCCCGATGCCAATACCCGTTTTTTTTCTACAAAAACCTCCAGGTTTATGAATCTTTACCTGAATGACCAGGATGTCCGAACCCTCAAGGATCTGGAAACACCGGTCGTCGAGAAGGATACTCTATCCATCGTCTTTGCAATAGCTGGCGGGTAGAGACCCCCAAAATAAGAAAAACTGGAGATGATTCGGGAGACGTCGGACCTATAAAACCTTCACAATAAGAGTTTTATTCTTCAATTTTCAGTCTGTAATGGATGTTTGCTCAGGAAAACCCGCTCCCTTTTCATAAAGATAAGCGGTATGGATAAAGACAGAACGGCTCTTATTGCCTTTTCCCCAATGCCCAATCTACAGCCGTTCGCGCCAGTATTCTGGTTGGATTGAGACAGGGGCGGTCGATCTTCCCTGGATCGAAAGCCAGCGGAATCTCAGTGCAACCCAGAATAATCGCCTGGGCTCCTCTGTCGATCAGTTTCATCGCCGCGGATTCAAATATATCCATAGTCCGACGATTGCTGTTTCTAGCCTTTACACCGTCTATCGCCGATTGTATCTTCCGCTGTTCCTCCTCTTCAGGCACCAGAATCTTTAATCCGGCTTTCGACATGACCTGGTTATAGACTCCACTCTGCAAAGTTCCGTCTGTAGCCAGTAGCCCGGCAGTCTGAATTTCCGGCATACGGCGGCGAAGGCGACGGCAGGTTTCTTCAATCATATTCAGGACCGGGATCCCCGTACTCTGCTGAATATCCGGGAAATAATGATGAGCCGCATTGCACGCTATCGCAATGATTCCGGCCCCCCCTTTTTCCAGGATCCTGGCGGATTCAATGAGATAGGGCAGCGGGCTTGGCCCTCCCGCGGCAATCGCTTCAGTCCTGTCAGGGATTTTAGGATTTGAATGGATGAGAACTTTGATATGGTCCTGGTCTTTAGATGCCGGAGTCAGGTCTATGATCTGCTTGTACAGGTCAATGGTCGCCTCCGGTCCCATTCCACCCATAATGCCGATGACCCGATCATTACCACCTTGAATACTCTTCTTTTCCATCAATTAATTATAGGATTGCGCGCCATAGCTTGCATCATCAAAATACGTGTTTTTCTTTCGAAATTCCCCACTGGACGGTGGTTCTTCAAACCGGGATTGCGATTTTTCGCCGCAGAAACCCATAAAATACCCGCTCATTCGGGATCCGGTTGATTTATTAAAATGAGGCAGCTATGGAACGACCGCGAATCTTGCCCCCGTAGCCGGTATTTTGGTACTCTGACGCCCTGAATGAGTGCAGAAACCGGCTTACTCCCATTTTTCAGGATGTTCCGGTCGTTTCGCTTGCACGGAAGCAGCGCAAAAGGGTGACAGGCGCGCCGCTTCGAAAAATGGCTGGCTACCGAGGGCTGGGTGAGGCAGCCCGGAGCAAAGTTTCAGGCCTCTCAGTATGGAGAGAATTCCGGGAGAGAAGTCCCTTGCCCAAGGGCACATACGGGAACAGGAAAAAGGCTCTTTTTCATCCGGTGTGCAGCAGATAAAATCTTTCCGGTGTACACGTTGCGCGATCATGGACGGATACTACACCAAATAAGTAATTTGAGCTTCATGAAATGTGTATTTTTGTCGATAACTATTAGTGCGGTCGAATCTCGTGCTTCAACCGAGAGGATCCGTGTAGGGTTTTCAATTGTTAAAGCGAATTAGAATTGTTCTGGAGATGGTGAAGATTGAACACACGATTTTCGCTCTCCCTTTCGCGTTTCTAGGTGCATTTCTAGCGGTGCGAGGACTGCCGAACCTCAGACAGATTGGATGGATTGTATTGGCGATGATTGGAGCGCGCAGCGCAGCAATGGCTTTTAATCGTTTGGTCGACCTGCCTTTCGATGCCCGAAATCCACGCACTGCCAACCGTGCTCTGCCCAGGAAACAGCTTTCGAAAGGATTCGTAATCCTTTTCATAGCAATCAGCTCTGCGGTTCTTGTATTCGCGGCCGCAATGCTGAATCCGTTGTCGCTGAAGTTAAGTCCCCTGGCGCTTGGAATAATATTCTTCTATTCCTTCACAAAGCGAATCACTTGGTTTGCGCACATGTTTCTGGGGATCTCCCTGGCATGCGCGCCGATCGGTGCCTGGATCGCACTGAAGGGCACACTCAGTGCCGCCCCGCTGGTGCTGGGACTCGCTGTAGCTCTATGGGTCGCTGGATTCGATATTATTTACGCGTGCCAGGACGTGGAATTCGACAGAAAGGAATCGCTCTTCTCGGTTCCCAAACGTTTCGGCATTCGGGCAGCCCTGTGGATCTCGGTAATCCTTCATCTGATTATGCTGGGTATCCTGGCCTGTCTCTTTGTCCAGGAAGGCATAGGGTACATCGGCTTTTCCGGTCTGATTCTCGTTGGATTACTTCTTGCATATGAACACAGTCTGGTTCGCCCCAAAGACCTGAGCCGGGCAAATACAGCTTTTTTCACCATTAACGGTTGGATCAGCATACTCCTGTGCGTCACCACCGCCATCGATATTCTTTGGAATGGGCCCAAATAAAAGATGTCATCTCAGATAGGCCAGCTTCTAGTTAAAGGAAACCTGATAACGGCGGACCAGCTCGATTCTGCAAGGGATCATCAAAAAAAACATGGCGGCAGGCTGGACTCAATCCTTATAAACCTGGGTTATGTGCATGATGAGGACATCACCTCGATTCTGAGCAAACAATACGGCGTTCCATCGATCAACCTTTCCTTTTTTGAAATCGATCAAGCCACCATAAAACTGATATCTCCGGATGTAGCTCAAAAATACCTGGTAGTTCCCCTCAGCAGGGTCGGCAGCACCCTTACGGTTGCAACCGCAGATCCTACGAACGTCTTTGCCATGGACGACATCAAGTTCATGACAGGGTTCAACGTGGAACCGGTAGTGGCAAGTGAAGCCTCCATTACGGAGGCCATTGAGAAATATTACGGCACCCAGCACGCCATCGAACTCAAAAAAGTATACGAGGAAATTTCCGATACCGATAAGGAACCGGTCGAACTGGACCTGGAAGCCAATTCGGAAGACCAAGAGGTGTCTCTTGATGAGCTCCAGCGTTCGAGCGAAGAAGCGCCCATCATCAAACTCGTGAACCTGATCCTGTCCGACTCTCTGAAGAAGGCAGCCAGTGATATCCATCTTGAACCTTATGAGAAAGACTTCCGGGTACGTTTCCGCATAGACGGGATTCTCTACAATATAATGAATCCCCCGCTTCGACTCCGGGACGCCATTATTTCCAGGATTAAAATCATGGCAAAGATGGATATTTCCGAGAAGAGGCTCCCGCAGGATGGGCGGATCAAAGTGCGAACCACCTTGAATGGGAAAAGGAAAGAACTCGACTATCGTGTCTCATCGCTTCCCACACTATTCGGTGAGAAAATCGTTTTACGAATTCTAGACCGGGATACCCTGCCGCTGGACATGAGCAAACTTGGATTCGAAGAAGCCTCCTTAAAAAAAATCGAGAAGGCTATCCTGAAACCCTACGGTATGGTATTGGTTACGGGACCGACGGGAAGTGGAAAAACCTCAACCCTGTATTCGGCGCTCAATCGATTGAACACGCCTGAAACCAACATTATGACCGCGGAGGATCCGGTTGAATATAATTTTCGCGGCATCAACCAGGTCCAGATAAAAGAACAGATAGGTTTGACTTTTGCTGCAGCGCTCCGATCGTTTTTGAGACAGGATCCCAATATTATCCTGGTGGGCGAAATCCGCGACTTTGAAACAACCGAAATTGCCATCAAAGCGGCACTTACCGGGCACCTGGTTCTTTCCAGCCTGCATACCAACGACGCCCCTTCCACCATTTCAAGAATGCTGAATATGGGGATAGAACCGTTTTTGGTAGCCACATCGGTTCACCTGATCTGTGCGCAGCGCTTAATCCGAAAAATCTGTCCATCCTGCAAAACCGAGATCAAGACGCCGCTGCAGACCTTGATCAAGGCAGGCTTTTCCCAGGAAGAAGCGAAAAACCTTCAAACTTTTAAAGGAAAGGGCTGCAAGACATGTAATGGAACCGGCTATAAAGGCCGAATTGGTATGTATGAAGTCATGGAAGTCGGTGAAGACATCCAGGAGTTAATTCTGGTTGGGGCTTCAGCGCAGGAAATCAGGCGTAAAGCTATAGAAGAAGGGATGTTTACGCTCCGCCGAAGCGGCTTGGAAAAGCTTAAATCCGGCGACACAACTCTCGATGAGGTGCTCAGAGAAACCGTGGTGAATTAATCCGCCCTCTTTACAAGCCTTGAAAGGCGGCTGTCAGCCGTGGAGAAATCGCATGATCACATTACCTGAAATGCTCAAGAAGACTATTAATTATGGCGCTTCGGATCTGCATATTACCAACGGAACACCCGCGCAGATCCGTGTTGATGGCAAGTTGCGCGCTATCAATGATCATGCCCTGGGCGCCGCCGATACAAAAAGGCTCGCATACAGTGTTATGACGGACAGCCAGAAACACCTTTTTGAAGAAAAATTGGAGATTGACTTTTCTTTCGGCATTAAGGATCTCTGCCGATTCCGCGCCAATGTTTTCACCCAGCGGGGCTCTGTGGGTGCGGTTTTCCGTGTAATTCCATTCGAAATTAAAGGATTTGAAAGCCTAAACCTGCCTCCGATCGTACAAAAACTATGTGAAAAACCGAGGGGGCTTATCCTGGTGACGGGACCCACCGGCAGCGGAAAATCAACGACACTGGCCGCAATGATCGATAAGATCAATTCCGAGCGCAATGAGCACATCCTGACGATCGAAGACCCTATTGAGTTCATCCACAATCATAAAAAATGCATCGTCAACCAGAGGGAAGTCAGCGCCGATACGCATTCTTTTGCAGACGCCCTGAGGGTTTCTCTTCGTGAAGATCCGGACGTCGTGCTGATCGGTGAAATGCGCGATCTGGAAACCGTGGAATCCGCTCTTCGTATCGCGGAAACAGGTCACCTGACTTTTGCAACGCTTCATACCAACAGCGCTGCAACCACTATTAACCGAATCATCGACGTGTTTCCTTCCAACCAGCAATCGCAGATCCGGGCCCAGTTGAGTATGGTTCTGGAAGGGATTCTTTGCCAGTCCCTCATCCCCAGGTTCAACGGATCAGGAAGATGCATGGCAATGGAAATCCTCATTCCGACAACGGCGGTCCGTAATCTGATCCGTGAAGACAAGATTCATCAGATCTACAGCCAGATGCAAACAGGACAGGATAAATTCGGGATGCAGACCTTCAACCAGGCTCTATCCCAACTGGTCCTGACAAAACAAATCTCAAAGGAAGATGCTCTGACCAAATCTTCCAATGCCGAAGAATTGCAAGACCTTATTCAAAGAGGCATCGGTCTGAATATTAAACCTACAGGTCAACGCACGATACAGCGTCCGGAAGCTGCAGTTGGCGCGGGTGTCCGTGCCTGATCAACAAGGAAAATCTCATGCCAGTCTATATTTATCGCGGTCGAAACATCAAAACCAATGAAAGCGTAGCGGGAGAGCGGTTTTCAAGCAGTACCCAGGCATTGGCGGCGGTTCTGCGCCGGGAACAGATCGCTCCAATCAACATCCGGGAGAAAAAAGAGAGCAAGTTTTCTTTCTCTTTTCAGAAGAAAGTAAAACAATCGGAAATTGCCATATTCACCCGTCAATTCTCAGTCATGTTGAATGCCGGCATGCCGCTGGTACAGGGTCTGGATGCCATCGCGCAACAGCATCCCAACGAGGCGTTCAAGGCAGTCCTGACCCAGGTCCGTGCGGATGTCGAAAGCGGATCCACCCTTTCCGCCGCCATGGCCAAACATCCGAAAGTCTTCGACACCCTGTTTACAAACATGGTTGCGGCGGGTGAAAGCGGAGGCATCCTGGACACGATTCTTCAACGTCTGAGCACTTTCATCGAGAAAATAGTCAAACTGAAAAGTGCACTGCGATCGGCGATGATTTATCCCTCCGTTATTCTGACAGTTGCGATCGGGGTCGTCATCATCATTCTCTGGAAAGTGGTCCCGGTTTTCAGGACGCTCTTCGAGGGTTTCAATGTACAGCTTCCTTTACTCACCCGCGTCGTAATTGCGTTTTCGTCTATCGTCGAGCGATTTGCCCTGTTTTTCATAGTGTTTATAGTAATCGGCGCCATCGGATTCATGAAATACTACAAGACGGAAAAAGGAAGGCATGTTGTAGACCGATTCCTTTTAAAATGCCCCGTTCTAGGGGACATCCTGCGTAAGATCGGGGTCGCCCGGTTCACTCGCACCCTGGCAACCCTGCTGACAAGCGGCGTCCCCATCCTGGAGGGTTTGGATATCACCGCCAAAACTGCCGGGAATGCCATCCTCGAGGACACCATCCACAACCTTCGGCAACGCATTGAAGAAGGCGGGACCATGGCGGATCCGATGCGCCAGTCGGGATTTTTCCCCCCCATGGTAACCCAGATGGTTTCAGTCGGAGAGTCCACGGGTGAGATGGATTCCATGCTTGTCAAGGTGGCCGACTTTTATGAAGAAGAGGTCGATACCGTCGTAGCCAACCTCCTGACCATTCTGGAACCGATATTAATGGTGTTTTTAGGCGTCGTCGTGGGAGGCATCGTCATCGCCATGTATCTGCCGCTGTTCAAGCTGATACGGGTCCTGTCCGGCGGATAAGCATAATCCGTTCCAGCGGGTGCTGCTATAGGGCTCCGCGAATTCGATCAGAGGGAAAACAGTGCCTATCCGGACACTCAAATCCGGATAGGCCATGCAATATAAGGGCTGAGATTTCATGCCGATCAGGGATTGGGCCAAGAGAACGCTTCAATCCTACCCCGGTATTTCCATTATGGGTCCTTTTCAAAATTACCAAACTCGGGAACAGACAGACCCACAACGCATGTACCTGCTCGAAGTCATTGTATTGCGGGCCCTGATACTTCTGCTCGGGCTGAATCTGGCAGACCGGTTGGGCCTGTTACCCGAACACCTGGGACCGTTACCCTTCCTGCTGTTTTTCAACATTCTTGCTCCGACGCTTACTTTCCTATTTCTGCTGATATACCGGCTCAGCCGGAACAGAAAAGCCCTGTTCTACATTCAAATCGGAACCGACCTGATACTGACAACGGTTCTTGTGTTTCACAGCCGGGGCATTGAAAGTCCTTTTGTCTCCTTCTACATCCTGATCATCATTTACTGCTGCCTGAGTCTCGGTCGGAACGGGGGCATGGTCTGTGCCGCCCTCAGCACGATTTCATACGCGGGTGCCATTACCGCCGGCAGAATCATTATTGAAAACCTCAATCGGCCCACAATGGATCCGCAACAGGCGACTTTTCGTATAGCAGCGCATGCGCTTGGCTTCTGGGCGGTTGCCCTCCTGGGAACCTACCTGCACAAACGTCTTCAGGCGGTGGAATCGCAGCTGCGGGAGAAAATCGAATCTCTCACTCGACTGAGGAAACTCAACGAACACATTGTGCGCAGCATCCGGAGCGGATTGATTACCACGGATCTCCACGGGCACATCGCTGTCTTCAACACCGCCGCCGAAGAGCTGACAGGAAGAAATGCCCGGGATGTCATCGGCAAATCCATAGATCGTGTAATCGGAAAGGATTTCTGGGAACGCATCCTCGGCGTGGACCTTTTAAAGAATGCAAAGGCAATGCGTCATGAAGCCTGGATCCCCCTTCCGGATGGGCAAAAGCGCTTTCTCGGCTTCAGTGTTTCCCCGCTAATGGATCATGACCATCAATTGCTTGGCTACATACTGTCATTCCAGGATCTGACGGAAATCATCCGGCTGGAAGAGGAGGTGCGCCTGAAAGACCGCATGGCCACAATAGGACGAATGGCGGCCGGGATTGCCCACGAAATCCGGAACCCCCTGGCCGCGATGCAGGGATCGGTGGAGATTCTGCGTTCGCATGCAACCCTGCCGAAAGTCGACGAACGGCTCCTGGATATTCTGATCCGCGAAAGCGACCGGTTGAACAAATTCGTTGAAGACTTTCTCAACTTCGCCCGCCCGCGGCAATATGCCAAACACTCGCTCAACCTCGTTCCTCTCCTGAAAGACTCCGTTGTCCTGCTGCAGAATACTCCGGAAATCCGGGAAAAACATTCTGTCGTCCTGAGCGTTGAGGATCCGTTGGTCCGTATCCAGGGAAGCGCCGATCAACTCAACCAGGTTTTCTGGAACCTGGCCCAGAATGCCATTCGTGCGATGCCCAACGGGGGGGAATTGAAAATCGGCGTCCGGAAAAACCGGGACGGATGGGGACTCATAGACTTTGAAGACAACGGCACAGGCATGAGTCTTGAAGAACAGGAGCATTTTTTTCAACCCTTTCACTCCCAATTCAAGGAAGGCCTGGGATTGGGGCTCTCGATCATTTTTCAGATTATGGAGGATCATCAGGGAAGGGTTTCCTTCGAAAGCGAAAAGGGAAAAGGAACCAAGGTCAGTCTGAGATTCCCCCCGGAAAACATGGTTGCCCTGTCAAACAGCATCGAATCCAGGATCCATTAAAACAAGGGACAGAATGGAGAAGCTTCCATGCCGAAAATCTTAGTCGTGGACGACGAACCCAACATCACGGAAATTCTTGAGATAGCCTTCCGGGAAGATGGAATGGACGTCGTGAAGTCCGGATCCGGAAGGGATGCGCTGAAAGTGCTGCGCGAACAGGATATAGACATCGTTGTTTCCGATATCAAAATGCCGGATATTTCCGGTGTGGAGCTTCTGGGCATAGCCAAAGAATTCTCACCCAACACCGTCTTTGTCATGATTACCGCTTTCGCCAGTACGGAAACGGCCATTGAAGCCCTGCAACACGGCGCTTTCGACTACGTCACAAAACCTTTCGGTATGGAGGAATTGCGCGCCATTGTACGACGGGCGCTCGAGAAAAGAAACAACCAGAAAACCAAACCTGCCACTTCGGCCGAAGAAATCGAGGCCCGGCAGGGACAGCAGTTGTTCCATGCCCTGCACCGAATTCATGTCGTGGGCAAGAGCCAGAAGATGATCGAGGTGTACAGGACGATCGGCACGGTGGCAATGGGGGCCAGCACTATTCTGATCACGGGTGAAAGCGGCACCGGCAAAGAACTGGTCGCCCGTGCGGTGCATGAAGCGTCCTACCGTAAAGAGAAGCCGTTTGTTTCCATTAACTGCAGTGCATTCCCGGAAACCCTTCTAGAGAGTGAGCTTTTTGGATACATGAAAGGAGCTTTTACCGGGGCCACGACCAACAGAAAAGGTCTGTTTGAAGCAGCCGGCGGCGGATCCATATTTCTCGACGAGATCGGGGATATGACCGGGGCTATGCAGGTAAAACTTCTGCGTGTTCTGCAGGAACGCTGTTTCCGGCCGTTGGGCGGAAGTGAAGAAATTCCCGTCGATGTACGCGTTATCGCCGCAACCAACCAGGATCTGCAGGCGCGTATCCAGGAAGGCCTGTTTCGGGAAGATCTTTTTTACAGGATCGCGGTCATCAATATTCACCTTCCCCCTCTGCGGGAACGTGGGGAAGATATCGCAATGCTGGCCTACTATTTCCTCCGTCATTATTCGGAAAAGTCGGGCAAATATATCAGCGGCATATCGCCGGAAGCATTGCGCATCCTTCAATCCTGCGAGTGGCCGGGCAATGTGCGGCAACTGGAAAACACCATCGAACGCGCTGTGGCCCTGGAAACCACACAGAACATTCAGATTGAACGCCTTCCCGACACCGTTTGCAAAAGAACCCAATCGCTCGAAGGTGAAATTTTTTCACTGCCGGAAGGCCCTTTCGACCTGGAGAATTTCCTTTCACAGGTTGAAAGCAGCCTGATCGGCCAGGCACTGCGGCAGTCCGAAGGGAACCAGACAGCGACCGCCCAGAGGCTCAAGCTGACTAAAGGGTCGTTGCGCCACAAAATCCAGGCCCTGCAGATCAAAATTTAAAAGAAGTCAGAAGCCAGAATTTATATTCGGGCAGACATCGACCCTTATCTCCACTATTATAAAGCCAATCAATCTGTTTTTCCCCGGCTCCTGGCTTCCCGTTTCTTCTCACTGGATCCATTTCATTGGCTTTAGTAATCAATTTGCCGTTGCCGATAGGAATACGAAATCCCGGAAATGCGGATTTCCAACACAACAGGTGCTGGAAATCCGCACAATCTTGACAGTCCTGAAGCGCCTGGTTCAATAAATTAAAAAATCCAAATCTTTAATCTATTGAAAAAATTCAACTTATCCAATCATTTCAAAATTCGGTGATTTTAAGAATATCTGGCACACATCTTGCAAGGTAGTAACCCGGGTATGCAATGAAACTAAAAGTAAAAAGAGAGAGGAGACACAATTCAATGAAACAGGAACAGGGATTTTCACTGATTGAGCTTTTAATTGTCGTGGCGATCATCGCCATCATCGCCGCCATCGCGGTCCCGAGCATGCTGACCTCGAGAATGGCCGCCAATGAAGCCGGCGCCATTCAAAGTTTGAGAACTTACGGCTCCGCCCAGGTTGCATTTGCTGCGGTAAATAACCAGCAGTATGGCACCGAAGTCGAGCTGACCAATACCGTAGCCGGCGCGTATCTGGATGATAGATGGTTAACCGGGGTATTCAACGGATACACATATACCTATGATGTAGCTATCAACGGAGCACCCGGTGCTTCCTTTGCCACGCCCCTTGGGTTTGGATGCTTAGCAACACCCACGAATCCTGATTCAACAGCAAGATATATTTATGGGATAGCCAGCGATCAGGTTGTGCGTTACCAGGGTTCAGCCGGTACCGCACCCGATCCTGTCGGAATTGCTGCTGGAGACCCGATCGGTCAGCAGGGTGCTGGTAGTTAGTCTACGCGGTAAGATTCTACATAATCTTACAACCACATTCTAAGGCGGCTCCTGGGAGCCGCCTTTCTTTTTTCAAGAGAAAATGGTGACAGGCTAGAATTTCACTTTTTATACAAATATATCCCGATAAAAATCAAAATTTATTAAAAGGGGAAAACGAAGGTTGCCCCAAGTCAAAAAAAGTGAAATTCTAGCCTGTCACCTTTCATAAAAAAACCGCGGGTCTCGATGAAGATCCGCGGTTTTCTCTTCCAGGTTCAAATATAGGTTTTACGCGCTTTCGGTGGGCGCCTCCTGGGTCGCTTCCTCTGCGGCCTCGGTCTCGACGCTCTGCGTAACCAGTTCCGATTCGATCTCCCCTTCCTCCCCATCGAATTCTGAAATACTCATGGGAACAATCGGTTCGGTCAGCTTGATATTGTGGTAATACTCCATTCCCGTGCCGGCGGGAATCAGTCGTCCCATAATAACGTTCTCTTTCAGGCCGCGCAGGTAATCGACTTTGCCGCTGATTGCGGCTTCCGTCAGAACCCGCGTGGTTTCCTGGAACGAAGCGGCCGAAATAAAGCTGTCCGTCGAAAGAGACGCCTTGGTGATACCAAGTAACAGCGGACGCCCTTTCGCCGGGACGCCTCCTGCGGCTTCCACGCGTTCGTTCTCTTCGTAGAACCGGAATTTGTCCACCTGTTCTTCCAGCAGGAATTCTGTGTCCCCAACATCCTCGACCTTAATCCACCGCATCATCTGGCGAACGATGACCTCGATGTGCTTGTCGTTGATATTGACACCCTGCAGCCGATAGACCTCCTGGATCTCGTTGACCAGGTAGCTTTGGAGTTCTTTTTCTCCCAGAACCCTGAGAATATCATGCGGATTGCGGGGACCGTCCATCAAAGCCTCTCCGGCGCGGACATACTCGCCCTCCTGGACATTGATATGCACCCCCCTGGGAAGCAGGTATTCCTTGATGATGCCGCTTTCGTGATGCACCTCGATTTTGCGCTGGCCGCGAACCAGCCCGGCGTATTTGACTACACCGTCAACTTCCGTAATCACGGCTGTTTCCTTGGGCTTTCGCGCTTCGAAGAGTTCGACAATGCGTGGCAAACCACCGGTAATGTCCTTGGTTTTACGGGTCTCCCTGGGAATCTTGGCCAGAACGCTGCCGGGATAAACCTCTTCACCATTGTCGACCCACAAGTGAGCTTTCGAAGGAAGCAGGTAATGCTTGACGGTTTTACTTTTGTCTTTAATGAGTATCTGCGGCTGATACTTCTCATCGGGAGATTCGATGACAACCTGACGCACCAACCCGGTATTCTCATCCCGCTCTTCCTTGAAAGTAATGCCGTCGTGGACATCCTTGAACGCGATCGTACCGCCGAACTCGGTTAGAATGGAGAAAGAATACGGATCCCATTCCACCAGGACCTGGCCGGGTTTGATCTTCTGCCCTTCCTTTACTTTCAGAATTGCGCCGTATGCAACCGAATAACGTTCCTTTTCACGGCCGCTTTCATCGGCGATAATGAGAGTGCCGTTCCGGTTCATAACCACCAGATTGCCATCGCGATTGGTGACATGCTGGATATTCAGGAACTTGAC
>DKBB01000301.1 GCA_002451015.1 Acidobacteria bacterium UBA6911 | reverse complement strand
TCGTATACAACGGAATAGCCGTCGAGGACTTTGGCAAGCCGGTCGTGTTACTGGCTAATAATGGTTTTACCAACGATGCCCATTCAGCTGCATCAAGCAAGGGAATGCCCGGAATCAGAATTATCGGAGAATCCGTGGCCTGTGAATCAACTGTCATTTCCGAGATAGAAGAGGGAGTAGCTGCAGCCATGAAGGATGTGATTGATGGATTGACCAGGCCGCTCTCTGCTGAAGAGAAATCTCCGAAACAGCAGACAGGCAAATCTCCAAGGATTGCCTTTAAAGGAAGTCTTAAAGAAGTGAACCAGTTCTTCTACCGCAAGGGGTGGGGTGATGGCCTGGCCATTATTCCTCCGACCGGGGAGGCCGTAGCGGAAATGCTTACCGGGACGGATCTGCCGCCCGACCACGTGGTGGCCAGGCTCATACCCCGACTGGGGAAAGCCACTGTGGAAAAGATCGCGATCAACGCGGTCATGGCAGGCGCTCTTCCCACCCACATGCCGGTCCTGATAGCGGCGGTGCAGACTCTTGTCGATCCGAAATCCAGGTTTGACACTTTCGGAGTGAGCACGGGCTCGTGGGCGCCGTTTTTTGTTGTCAACGGCCCGATACGAAACGATATCCACATCAATTGCAGTTCGGGCGCATTGAGCCCGGGGGATATCGCGAATGCCGCCATCGGACGCGCCATGGGCCTGATCATCAAGAATGTCGGAGGCGCAAGAAAGGGCGTCGAGGATATGGGAGTTTTCGGCAACCCGGGTAAATACACGCTGGTTCTTGGAGAATATGAAGAGGAAAGCCCCTGGGAACCTCTGCACGTGGAACGCGGCTTCAATAAAGACGACAGTGCATTAACTCTTTTCCTCCCCAACACATACATACAGACCATTCCGCGCGATACGAACGCCAAGGGTTACCTCGAGACATACGCGAGCCTGAATCCGGGCAGCATGTCCTGCCTGTTGGTGGTTCCTCCCCACGCAAAGGTTCTGGCGGACGCAGGGTGGACGAAAAGGAGAGTCAAGGAGTACATACTGGAAAATTCGGTTTCGCCTTTCCCCCCCGCCCAGGGCGGGCAGGGTACGCCAATATTGCCGGTGGGATTCGACATTGACGATCTCATGATTGTCGTGGCGGGCGGACCCGGAGCCTGGATCGGACTGCTGAGGAGCGCTGGCGGCTGGGAGAACGGTTTCGTCACCAGGAAGATCGACCTGCCGCGAAACTGGGACAAGCTGGTGACAAAATACAGAAACGTTGTCCCCACCTACGTTGGATACTGAGCGATGAGAAGAGGCGGTGGTGCGGCAACTCCAGTCATCTTTGATTGCTCCAGCAATGATCTGGTGATAATACAGCGACAGGCATTTTCAATGAATATTCGGGTTTACAAAATATGATGTAATGCATTTAGCCCTTATATCTTATAGGGTTCCGGTCGCTTCGCTTGCACGAGGCGGCGCAGGTGGGCGCGCAGTAGACATGCCCGGATCCGTCGCCGCAGTAGAAACCTTCTGAGAAACGCGGGTTAGAGACAGATACGATCCTGCAAATACCCCTCTCCTGCGCTGGTTCAATCAGTTTTTGAAACACCACGCTAGATAGGGCTGTTTGCAGAGGTCAGACTTTTCAGAAATTCCTGTGTGGTCAGCGTCCAGCCGAAATGGGCCCTGACATTCTGAACGGTCGCCTGTTGTAAAAACTCGGGGCCTGCCTGCATGGTTGCATCCGTTATCAGGATGGGCCAATAGTCCAGACAGTAGGCATCCCGAAGTGTGGATTCTACACAGACATTTGTGGCCATCCCTGTAAAAAAGAGATATCGAATCCCCTGAGTGCGGAAGAGTGAGTCCAGGTTTGTGCCGGCAAAGCCGCTATAGCGCGATTTTCCGACAACCGCATCCCCCGCACGGGGCTTCAACGCATCCACTATGGCAAAATTCCAGGTGCCCTCTGCAAGGGGCTTATCCTGCATTTGCGGGTGGGATCTCATCAGGAGCAGAGCGAATTCCTTGTGCCAGTTGGGTGAATCGGGGCCGCCTGAATTGCTGAGGTCCTTTTTATACCCCATTTGCAGATATACAACTTTGATTCCCCGCTCGCGACTTTTTTTGAGGATGTCCTGAATCGTCCGGATAATTTGATCCGCGGCTGAAATATCGATACCTGCCAGATCGAACACCCCTTTCGGGGCCGCAAAGGCATTCTGCATATCCACCACGACAACGGCTGCGGATCGGAGGTCCAGTTCCAACGCTTCGGGCTGCGCATCGAATCTTGTCTTCATTTTCCACCCCTCTGTACGGTTTATGATATCAGTAGAACTGTAAGTTCAGGCGTTAAAAACAGGAATCACTTGGCGTCCCACCTGAGAAGGACACGCTCTGCAATGCCGGAGCGGCAGATAGAGAATTTAATTATCATCGGTTAAAAATCTTGTTTTACGGATTTTAATCTGACGGTTGTCGGGATGTTCATGTAAGAATTGCATAAGATAAATAAGGAGTATGGCCATGAGAATGAAAAGAATGATGGCTTACCTTACGGCACCGGCCTTGTTCATGATCCTGATTCCGTTTTTCGGTTTCGCCGAAGCGGAATGCGTGGATTGTCATGGGTATGCCACGCCGGGAATAGTGTCTGACTGGCGTATAAGCAGACACGGTGAAATCGGTTTAGGATGCGGTACATGCCACGGGCAGGGGCACAGTTCCGCCGATGATTTAGAGGCAGCGCGGATACCGACGCCGGAAACTTGCGCGGCCTGCCACGAAAATCGTGTGAAGCAGTACAAGGAAGGAAAGCATGGTCTGGCCTGGGCGGCAATGAAGGCAATGCCGACAATGCATTGGCAGCCTTCCGTTCTTACGGAAGGAATGAAAGGCTGCGGGGGATGCCACAAAATCGGCGTAAAAACCGAGGACGATATCAAATTAATCAAAAAGAATTCTCCCGGATTCGGCACGGCATCCTGCGATTCCTGCCATACACGGCATATCTTTTCCGCAAGGGAAGCGCGGCAGCCGCAGGCATGCCAGACATGTCACATGGGATTCGACCACCCGCAGTGGGAGATGTATTCAACTTCCAAACACGGGGTGAGATATCTACTGAAGCAGAACGGGATTCTGCCCGATTCGGTGTCTGCACCCACCTGCCAGACCTGCCACATGCAGGACGGCAACCATGAAGTCCTTACCGCGTGGGGCTTCTTGGCTGTGCGGCTTCCCATGCCGGAAGACAAGCAATGGGCTGAAGATCAGTCCACTATCCTCCAAGCGCTCAATATTTTGGATGCTGACCGGAATACGACAAGCAGGCTGCTGGTTGCACAGGGTGCCCAAATTGCCCGTATGACCCAGGAAGATTGGCAAAAGGAACGGGATAAAATGGTTGCTACATGCAATCGATGCCACAGCTCGAATTTCGTAAAGGCGGAACTGGAGAAAGGAGATCGGATGATAAAAGAGGCCGATCACCTGATGGCGGAAGCAATACGTGTGGTTGCCGGGCTTTATGAGGATGGGGTTCTTTCAAAACCTGAATCGTACGAATTTTCTTTCCCGGACCTGCTCGCTTTCCATGACGCCCCGACTCCAATCGAGCAGAAGCTCTTTATAATGTTTCAGCAGCACCGAATGCGTGCTTTTCAGGGGGCATTCCATTCCAATCCCGACTACACATTATGGTATGGCTGGAGTGAGTTGAGAAGGGATCTGACTGAAATTAAATATCTGGGAGAGAACCTGAGAAGACTGCATATAAGCGGCACCGGTAGCGTGGGCGGTCGTTGATACGACAGAGTTCTGAGCAATCCCGGACTGTCCTTTATGCATTATTCGAGGAAGGCTTTCCCGTTTTTTCTATGCACCATGGACTGTATTGAGATTGATTTAATCAGTCGCGGCTATGAGCTGGACGCTCAAGGCCTGGTGTCTCCCCATGTGCTGTTGCGTTACATGGAGCACCTGCGCTGGGAATTTGTCGGCAGAAGTTCGACCGAAGTAAAGGCGTTGTTCCGGAAGGGCCATACTTTTGTGGTCGTTGCCCAGACACTGCGCACAGCAGGAGACATCGGCCTGGCGACTCCAATACGCGGATCCCTGTGGATCGGACGCACCGGTCGCACCAGCATGGATTTCCACCATGTTTTTCATCGTGTTAAAGACGGAGAAATATTGGCCGAAGGGATTGCCACTACGGTTTACCTTAACCGCCACGGGTTGCCCGCTCCATTGCCCGGCTGCCTGAATCTGGCCGAACCCGATCCGCCTGTGAAACTTGACCTGAAACCGCCTGTTTTCGCCGCAATGCCCCCCGGCTCTTTTAAGCGCTCCTATCGCGTGCGCGTCGACGATCTCGATTTTCTGCAGCACATGAACCAGGCCAACTATGCAGCGCTGTACGATGACGCGCGGCAGGCTGCCGCCGCCGAAGGCGCGTACGGTCCGGGCGGTATAGGGCTCGGCCGTGTCCGGTATCTGCACATCGAGTACTCAAAGTCCGCCCTTCCGGGTGACGAACTCATGGTTGCCACCCGGCTCAACAGGAGCGACCCTGTCACCCTGGGCTTTACCCTGTGCCGTGGCGAAATCCTGCTCAGCAGGGCCGTCTTCCAGGTGTAATACTGCCGGCCTTTCCAGCCAGTAAGTGAGGGGGAACGATTGCGGCTCCAGGCAGGCCGTCGACTCAGATTGGATCCAGTTTAAACAGGCGCCCGGATCTTGCCGCCCCGCAGCCGGAGCATTTGACGTCATACCAGGACATTGGGAGGCGGCACCCGGGGCATTCCCAGCGCTCTTCTTCGTATTTGGCCCACTCTTGAATGCCGATCTCGCGGATCCGTCGCAGGTTATCCAGGACTTCGGCGTGGTGCGTCATCCCGTCATTATTAAAATCCGTGATACGGGAGCACGGGAAATCCGGGCAGTCGGAGCAGAGGGTCACATTGGATTTATCCTTCGGGCACGCCCTGATTGCGCAGCGGCGGCAGAAGGAAGCGACCCTGCCGTTGCCGAGGCAGCCATCGCACAGGATGTCTTCCATCGTGAGTTTCATCGGACCTGTCGAAAACTGTTTCAGGAGCGCCTGGAGCTTCTGCTCGTCTTTGCTTTGCGTGGCGAGATACATGGGACAGGCGCCGCAGTAAAGGCCGCATACAGCCACTAGATGCTCTTTGCCCTTATCTGTCTCTCGGGCTGTTTTGTCTTCCCCGGAGCTCGGACCTGGAATCCAGGCGGGTGCAGCCCTTCCTTTCAATCCAAGGCATGCGCTGCAGACGGCTGCGCCGGTAATTTCTTTCATAAACCTTCTACGGGTTGTTTTTTCTTTGCTGTAGGAATCCATGTCTGTCGCCCCTCTTTAACCGGAAATTTTAAAAGACTATCCCTTGTAGACGCCGTACTCGTAAGCCGCTTCCATCATCGCCTTCAGGTTGGCTATGTTCCCTTTGTCGATACTGGCCCCACCGGCCAGGATGTATCCGCCTCCGGGTGCGCAGGTCTCGATCAATTTCCGGCAGTTTTCTTTTACCTGCCCGCTCGTGCCCGTCATCATGATGGATGAAGGCACATTGCCCGCGATACAGGATACATTGCCCAGTATATTCTTGGCTTCAGCCATGTCCGTCTGGTCGAAATACCAGACCACCCCGGTCCGGGGCGTTTCGGTTATCAGTTTCAACCGGCTGGTGTATCGGCCCTCGGCGAACGGTAACGGCACAAGCCCCTCTTCGATCATGGCTACAAAGAGCTTCTGAAGCGAGGGCCAGTAAAATTTCTTGAACTGCTCNNATGTTGGTTTCAACCGTAAGTTTGAGCTGAACGTCTATGGCTTCCAGCAGCTTGTCCGGCTGGCGGTACAGGTCCATGGCGATGCCGTGCGTGCCTCGCATCATATCGGCAAAGAAATCGTAAGGCGCCTGGGCCATGACGCCGCCGAAAAGGGAAGGGTACCCCCGTGACATTGCAGTCATGCCTACTTCCATGACGGCAGCCTGGTGCTTCATGAATTCATCCGACAGGTCCATCAGGGTCTGAAAGACTTTACGCATTTCGGGATTCGCCAGAAGGCCTACCCAGCTTGCAGGCCCGAAGAGCGTACGGAGCGGTTGCATTTTCGCGAAAGGCTCGAAGACGCCCGCGGTGCGCGGCAGTGTCACGCGGAGATTGTAGTCGGTGGGATCCATCATCAGCCGGTCGTATTCGTCGGCCTTCATGTATTCCCCCTCNNATCTTGACGTCCAGCGCATCCAGAATTCTTCCTGGGGGGGTAAGCCCGGGAGCCATGAAAGAATCCATGTCGCCGAAATCATCCATGAACTTGATCCAGGCTCGTTTCAATTCGTCGTAGTCGTACATTATTTTATAAAAGCTGGATCCCGCATAATACGCGGGGAAGCTTCCAACCGGCAGCATTACCGGCACCCGGTCGGGTTCCTCCAGTTTTATGGCTTGTATGAAACGCGTCACCCTATCCTTGTACTGCTTCTCCGCCTCGGCGCTGACGAACTGCACTCCCGGCGCATCGAGCCAGTGTTTAAAGCGCTCCTCGCGTTTTTCATACCAGGTCATTTCCGCCCACGATTTGTTTGCAGTCATTGTGTTTATCCCCATGTTGTTCGATTTATTGGCATGCTGGATTCTATATGCATTTCCGAAACAATAGACAGAAAATAATCATGTCTTTTAATTTGCCCCCGACTGACCGATGACGGCCGGCCCGAACTGAATTCCCCTGCCCTTGGCTATGGATCCACTTTTACAGGGGACGGTTTCGATGGGCGTTGCTTGAGGAAGCGGATAAATCGTGTATTATTCTAGTGTGTCGGGTTGCCCGAAACCGGCAACTCGAAACTTGCGTGAAATATAGATGTGCGAAGGCGACATCCTCCCCGGTACTTTAGGATTTTGAAAAGGAGAATTCCCATGATGGACATTATGAATAACGGTTATTCCCGACGCAGGTTTGTTAAGAGTGCCGCGCTGACAGCTGCGGGCCTGTCGCTCGGCCCGTATTTCAACTTCGGCAAAGCCGAAACCTTGAAACCGATGAAGCGCGTCATGGGAACTCTCGGCTTTGAAGCGACCACTCTCGGCCTGGGGGGACAGGCGTCGCTGCAATGGACGCCGGTGGACGTCGATCCCGTCAAGATCATTCTGAAAGCTTTCGACCTGGGCGTGAATTACTTCGACACCTCTAACGTCTATGACTCCAGCCAGTTGAATTACGGCAAGGCTTTTCGGGAACTGCACCTGATACCCGGCAGACCGGGCTACAACGAGCGGCTTCGAAGGTCGATTTTTTTAACAAGTAAAACGGCTCTGCGTTTTGGCAAAGGAGGATGGCAGAAGCAGGGGTTGATCAACGTCAGCAACGGATCCGGGACCCATGCAGCGGAGGACATCCGGCGAACCCTGTCGCAAATCTACGGCGACGGGCAGGGTTCCTATCCCGAGGGCGCGTACCTGAATATGGTCCTGCTTCACAGCGTTTCCAGCATGTCCGATGTCGACGCGCTTTATGAAGGATATGACAAGCCCGATCCCGGGGCGGAAACAATCGGGGCGCTGGCCACACTGGTTGATTTCCGGGACGGCACCAATCTTACTGGTCTCAATCCAAAGGAAGAGCGTCTCCTGCGCCACATCGGCTTTTCCGGACATGCGTCCCCTCCCGTAATGATGGAGATGATCCAGCGGGACAGCCGGGGAATACTGGAAGGCATGCTGGTGGCCATCAATGCCAACGACCGCCTCTATTTCAACATGCAGTACAACGTTATCCCCGTAGCCATGGCCAACAACATGGGTGTCATTGCCATGAAGGTTTTTGCCGACGGCGCGATGTATGCCAAAGAGGCTACCTGGACGAGAGTTCCGGACATGGTAGTCCGGAAGGTGGGCAGCAACGCTCTACCCAGCCGGCGTCTGATCGAATACTCCCTGGCTACTCCGGGTGTTCATACCGCCATTATCGGCACAGGACACATTGACGCGGATCCGGCTGCCTGCCAGCTGCAGCAGAACCTCCTGGCCGCTCAGATCGAAGTCGACGCTCTCGGCGTTTCAGACCGGCGCGATATTGAGAAACTGGCGCGCACGGCGAAAGAGGGAAAGACCAATTATTTCCAGGAACCGGTACAAGCCCTCGGCGCTCCCCGCGCGGTGGAGGTCTACCAGGAAAACGGGGGACGGAAAAGGGTGGCCCGGCTGAAGTGGCAGACCGCATACGCCGGCGATGAACCCATCGTCCGATATGAAGTATGGCGCGACCGTCAAAGGGTGGGGCATGTGGAACATACGCCACAGGTGCGCCGGACACCGTTTCTTTTCGAGGAAGCCCTGTCCGATAAGGCAGAGCACCAATATCGAATCGTAACGTTGGATGCCGCCGGTCGCACGGCCGGCACGGAGAATGTATTGCTGTCGGCTCTTTAGGAAAGCGGTCCGATAACAGGACCCGCAGTGTTCTGCTTCTTCCGGCGAATACAATAGTTCTATTTAATAATTTGGTCTCCGGTAATCCCGGCGCCCTTTATAAAACAATATTGTCAAGAACATTTGTTGGAAAAGAACTGCCAAAGGGGTTAGATTACCCCTTTCACGGCAGACTGTGGGAATCCGTTCCATTTGTATGCTATGTCCGAGTCGGGATCAGCCGGCTAATGAGCCCGGATCGGCGCAACTCTCGGGTATAGGAAGGCCGATAGACATGCATACCGGACCGAACGCCAGCACCCTCATCGACGGTTGGCTCGAAGCGGACCGAGGCAACGCCACTGCGATTATCACGGCCGATGACCGACGCGTGTCCGCTGCGGAGCTCTACGCCGAGATCTGCAGAGTCGCCTCCGGTCTGAGATCGGTCGGTGTGGGACGGGAGGACCGGGTCCTTCTGGTTCTCGACGATACTCCCGCATTTCCCGCATCTTTCCTCGGTGCAATGCGCATTGGCGCGGTGCCCGTTCCCGTCAACTTCCTGCTTCGATCCGAAGATTTCGGCTACTTCCTAGACGACAGCTATTCGGTTGCGGCAATCGTCGATGCTCCTTTCCTCGCCGCGGTCGCGCCGCAGGTGATTGCCCGATCGGGCGTGCGGCTCATCGTTGCCAACGGGGAGGCCCCCTATGGCGCGATTTCGTTCGACCAGATGAAGGCAGCCGGCTCCGACGAGGTGGCGCCTGTCGAGACCCACCCGGACGATATGGCGTTCTGGCTCTACAGCTCGGGATCGACGGGACAACCGAAAGGTGTGGTTCATCGTCACGCAGACATTGGGGCGACCTGCACTACCTATGCTGAATCCGTTATTGGCATTGGCAAGGGCGACGTTGTTTTCTCGAGCGCCAAAATGTTCCATGCCTACGGGCTCGGCAACAACCTCAGCTTTCCTCTGTGGGCCGGGGCAACTTCCGTGTATCTCACAGGCAAGCCTACCCCCGGCCGACTGCTGGAGCGTGTGGCTTCCCATCGACCCAACCTGTTGTTTTCGGTTCCGGCTTTGTACAACGCCATGCTGACCGAGCCGGAATTCGACGACATCGATTGGTCGAGTGTGCGGCTCGCCATCTCGGCGGCAGAACTGTTGCCTCCCGAGATCTGGCGCCGGTTCCGTGAGCGTACCGGTGTCGAGATTCTAGACGGAGTCGGCTCGACGGAGATGCTCCACATTTACTGCTCCAACCGTGCCGGTGCGTGCCGGCCGGGAACTTCAGGTACTGCGGTGAAGGGCTACCGCCTGGAGATCCGCAACGCCGATGGCACTCCATGCGGCCCTGATGAACCTGGCGAGATGTGGGTGTCGGGGCCCAGCGCACTGTCGGCATACTGGCACCAACACGACAGAACACGGGACAAGATCCGGGGGGAGTGGTTTCTCACCGGAGACCGATACCGGGCAGACGCCGACGGCTACATGAGCTATGAAGGCAGAGTCGACGATATGATGAAGATTGGTGGCCTCTGGGTCAGCCCTATCGAGATCGAAAACCGGCTGATGGAGCATGGAGCGGTTTCAGAGGCCGCCGTTGTCCAGGTAGAGATTGACCATCTCTCCAGGATCAGTGCGTGGGTGATACTAAACAAAGGAAAGGAGAGGAGTGATTCACTCACCGAAGAGCTCCAGCAATGGTGCAAGTTGAGCCTGCAGCGATACCAGTTTCCACATGTCGTCAACTATGTAGACGATTTTCCGCGCACGGCCACCGGCAAGATCCAGCGTTTCAAGCTTCGGGCGTTGGACCTGAGCGGATCGAGTCACCGGCATGAGTGAAGAAATCCGACCGTAGGTCGGAGCTTCTTCCTAANNCCTAAGGAAAAAGCCATGGGGGCTCCTGTCCCCAAACTCCCAACTGCCATTCATCCTCAGCCAAAGGCGGGGGCATTCTGTCTTTTTCCCGTAAACCGGAAGGATCAAAGGATCGGGACCGGACCATGCCAAAGCGCTACATTCTCTTACTATTGAAACACCACGCTGACGAGAACAATTTCCGAACCGCCTGCCGTCTTGACAGGCGGGCCCCATGCCTGAACGCCGCTGCTTACAATGAAATGACAGTTGCCCTTTGTCTTCATACCCCAGGCAAGCTCATATTCAAACGGCATGACCAGGAGGTTTACGGGAAATAGCTGCCCGTTATGGGTATGCCCGGAAAGTTGCAGGTCCACCCGGCTTCTGCTTACGCTTTCAAGGTCTGTGGGGCTGTGATCGATCAGGATAACGGGGAGGTCTTCGGGAGCGTCTACTAAAAGATCCTCAATCGGCTTTTTTCGCGGTACGCGCCCGGTTATTCGTCCTGCAACGTAAAATGCGTCGCCGATTTTTTCAACCTGATCTTCCAGGAATTTCATGCCCGACCGCCTGTAAAAGTCTTCCCTCCCGCCGCCGTACCTCTCGTGGTTTCCGGGAGCGGCGTAAACGCCGTACTTCGCCGTAATCCCGCGAAATTGCTTCTCAAATTCGGCGAGGTTTTCAATGCCGTGTCCCTCAAGGACGTCTCCGCCGATCAGGACAATGTCGGGATGCAGGGCATTTACCTTTTGGACGAATCGTTCAACCAGGCGATCGCTCGTGATCCGGCTCAGGTGAAAGTCCGATGCGAAAACAATCTTCAGTTCCTTTGCCGCCGAAGAATATCCTGGAAGCTTGACCGAGTATTCTTTTACCGTCAGGCGATTATTGTTCCAGGCGCCCGCGAACACTACAAGAGCCGGGAGTATCAGGTAGCCGCCCAGCCGAACATGCCGGAATACGCCGCTGGAAATTGTATCCGCGCGCAGAATATTCAGTCGCCGTACAAGCAGGATCCCGATATCGATTGCCGCCACCGACAGGGTGATGTACAGCAGGTAGGGCAGGCAGTAGTATCCGGCAATCATCACGGTTCGCATCCAGCCGGTTGTTTCCCTGTGCGCTAGCAGTTCGGCGATCGGATAACCGAAAAACAGAAGGATATAACAAATCACGAATGTGTTTTGGCGCCCTGTCCCCGGGATGAGTTTTCGGACACGGATACAGGCATAGACAATCAGAGGGGAAAACAGGACCAGTTCAGTCATCAGGTACATTCGTTTATCTCGTCTCCCTTATGCCAAGGAACATGATTGCCGAAACCCTTCTGCGCCGCAATCCCTTTTTAGAAACACGAAACATGACCGCATATCTTAGTCTGACTTCCCTCGAGGGTCCATCCGGATTCCTGTCGATTACGGGAAAATGCGCAACTATTTCCCCGGCTTTGTGTTTAACGCTATTGGACGGCTAAGGAAGATACGATGGGCGTCGTGGAACTCATACGGATATTTAATTGCCATGTGAACGGGTGAATATTCCATCGATGTTGGTTGCCCGTCAGTACTTGAAATAAAGGTGCTTTTTGAAAATTAAGGAGTTGCATCATGAAAAAACAACTGATTCTACTTTCGGCATTTCTTTTGATGGCCACGGCGGCTTTTCCCCAGGGAAGAGGGGGCGGCAGCGGTCAGGGGCGGCAGCAGGCACAACCGCAGGGGCAGCAACGGCAGCAGGGAGAGATGCCGTCCGGACAGGGGGCCATGGAAAACAAGCGTGTCCGGATTCATTCCGAGCAGCGCCAGCAGATCCAGGAATGCGGGAAAATGGCTGACGAAATTCGCAAGCAGGCGCGAAAAATGTCTCAGAACTCCGGAAATAAGTTCAGTGCCGAAGAAGCGCGGCGGCAGCATAACCAGATCCGGAGCCAGCTTCAAACGATGGAGCAGGAACACGAGCGGCTGATGCAGGGACTGGATACCGGTCAACAGCAGGCCCTCGGACAGCGGATCCAGAATATGAACCAGCTGCAACAGCAGATGAAGACGCAACTGAAACAAATGGATTCGGAGCTGGGCCCGCCCGATCCGAACCCTGGGAAGGTATCGGAGCTGACACGCAATATGGAGAAGACAATGGAGAAGTGGCGGAAGGAATATAATGCGCTTTCGTCGGAAACGGAGTAGCCGCTTCCTCCAGGTCGTCAATGACATTGAGTGGCGAATGGCGAAGAAAGGGAAGGGTATAAACTCCATTTTTCACAGGATCTGTCAGAACGTAGGTGTGGACAAGGATACAGGCAGGTACGATGGGATACAATACGGCGGAAGGGATGGGATTCACGGCTTAAGGAAATAAGAAATAATTTCCGAGCGAATCCTGAACCTTCCGGCAGGATGTTTCATCGGCCTGCTCTGAATCCGGGCGCAGAAAGAATATGCAGGACATCCTTGTCGGAAACCGGATCAGGGGCCATTCAGGAAAATCTTGAAAACAGGAACCTGTTCTTCCTATCATCGAACTGCGCCAGGGCTGCAATCAATTCTGTGTCGCGCATTACCGGTCTTTTTGTGTACAATTTCTCCGACCGGCATGGTTTTGCATAAAACCTCAAATTAGGCTGATTTTGAGCCTGTACAGAACCCGTGAAGCGACCTAAGAAATTCCGTAAGACTCTTTGTCGCGCCAGAGGACTTGCCCATGACCTGGTGGTCACAAGGAAAGGAGATTTAGTTACCCTCTGGTCTGCGTCAGGAATCCGGCATACCGTTTTCGACAGTGCGGCGCCGCATATGCCTGGACTGGAGTATGCACGCAATATGCTGGCGGCTCTGGCATTCTGCCCTCGGGCGCGATCCTGCCTTGTTCTCGGGCTCGGCGGAGGTTCCATCCCGCGCATGCTGATCAAGGCACGCCCGCAGATAAATATAGAGGCGGTCGAAATCGATCCGACCGTCGTGGAATTAGCCGAAAAATATTTTGAAATTCATGCGTTGCCCCGGTGTACGGTGCTCCAGGAAGACGCTGCGGATTTTCTCAGTCGCTGCACTTCGCAATACGGTGTGGTCATTGTCGATACCTATCTGGGAGAACAGTTTCCGGATCAGTGCGCGACGCAGGAATTCATCGGAAATGCCAGGAAATGCCTGAATGACGATGGCGTGCTGGTGCTGAACTGGTTGAGCGGAAACAGGCAAAGACGCATCGACATGCTGAAAACAATCGAATGGACCGTCGGTCCGGTCTGGCAATTGCCCTGCCTCAAATCGGGCAATATTCTGTATTTCGCCGCTGCCGGAAACATTACGTGCCCGGAGATAATCTCCGCTGCCGCAGACATCCAGGAGGAAATCCCTTTCGAAAACTCACTCAGGCAGCTCGTTCAGCGCTTAAAATTGGTATCAGGCTAGATTGGACCCAAACACACACAAGGATTGTCTTACGGCCGGGTATCGTAACCGGTGCCAACCCATCCCGGCACAAATTATTACAGACCCAATCTTTCACTCAGGCGTTTTATGTATTCCGTGCCGTCGGGTTGATAGCCGGGCAGATCCCAGGGCATCTCTTTAAGAGTTTCCAGCATGGCGGGGAGACGATCGATAGGTATAGCTACAAATTGTTTCCCGGGCTCAAACAGATGTTTGCGTTTCATGCCGTGTCCCAATCCGGTGATCGAGTAATTTATTTCTCCGCGCAGATAGGGATATACAAACAGCCATGCGCACCCGATGGCGCTGGAGTAGCGACTCGACCACATTTCTCCGGTACGATAGCTCATGGCTCTCAACAGGATTTCTGTTTGTTGGGTCTCACACAGGCAAAGCAACACATCCGGATCGAAGTCGAGACGATTCAAGGGAGCAAAGACCGTATAGCGGACCGTTCCCTTCACCATGGCAGGGATATAGTGGTACAACCTGGCGGCTGAACCGGGAGAATCGTAGATTTTTAAACCTGCGCCGAACTCACCGTTTTAATGCGGTTCCGGCCGCTTCTTTCTCTCTGGAATTATTTCCAGCCAGTATCCGTCGGGGTCCTCAATGAAATAGATGCCCATTTGGGGATTCTCATAACATACACATTCCATTTTCTTGTGTTTCGCAAAAGCGGCATCATAATCGTCCACGACAAACGCGATATGAAACTCGTTATCCCCAAGGTTGTAGGCTTCGGTACGGTCCTTCAGCCAGGTTAATTCGAGTTTGTGAGACGTTTCTGCGTCGCCAAGGAAAACAAGGATAAAATCATCCATTTCCTTTCGTCGGGTTTCAATCAGTCCGAGAGCATCACGATAAAAATTCAGGCTTTTATTCAGGTCTTTTACGTTGATATTGTTATGGTCAAATCGAAAATGCATCTTCTTTTCTCCAATCCTCTTTTGCGAGATTCATACCACTTTACCGATGAATGTCAAAGTTGTAAAAAGAGTTGAATAATTCAACCGTTTTCTGTTTTTGCACTCCGTTACAGAAATACTTTGGATTGAAAGTGCAGCCCGTAAAATAGGAAGCGAGAGACGGATTAACCGCACATGACCATTTTACTTTACCAAAAGGGACTGCTCCCGGGAATTAACCCGTTGTCGTAAACCCCCATAACGGACCCTGGGCACCGAACCCATGGGGATTCAATCCTGAAGGCCGGTTCCTGGCCAATCGCGGCTGGGCAGTATTTCAGATGAATTTCCGCGGGTTTACCTGTTATGGCCGTGAGTTCTGGGAGAGCAGCTTTATGGGGGAATGCTGTATCGGCAGGATTGGCATTCACACCGGATTCATGGAGCCGCGGACGCAGCGGATGTGGTATTTGTTGCTTTTATAGTAGCTGAGGATATAGGCGCCGTCGAACATGACAATCCAGGCGCTGTAGGTATTGGGTGCAAATGTTGTGGAAGACCAGTAGCTTAAAGTGTCCCTGAATGGCACATCTTTCCGCATAATCGGACGGATCCTCTCCAGGAGAGTTTTTAGATCGATCAGCGTTTCCAGTTCCGGTGCCGTCGGCAAACGCCAATCGTTCTTCCCATCCAGCGTAAGTGATTTTGCATATTCCAGCGCTTCATGCCAGTTCATTTTTCCCGGCGATTGGTATTGCCATTCCAGTCCCGTACGTGGATCTTCCCAGGTCAGTATTTGTTTCGCGGTACTCACTGGATTCTCTGCCTTGGTATCTTGAGTCTGCTGCGGCATTCGTTGATTTCACCGTAATGCGTTCATGAAATTCTCAANNCAAAGGTCGCATTTGACTGCCTTGAGTACATCCTGGTTAAACTGCATGACACCGTAGGGGCAGGCCTGTACGCAGGAAGTGCCGCATGTAATGCACCTCTTTGCTTCCTGTAAAGCCGCCTGTTCAGTGAATCCAAGCTGCACTTCATCGGAATCCATGCGTTCCTCAACCGGCAGCCAGGTAATTTCAGTGCGCGGGGAAGGATCGTATTTATCCTTTACGGGTTCCGTGATGGGAGTCAGTTTGGCGTCCCTTGCTTCTCTGCCCGTATACAGATCCAGACCTCTGAGGTATCGGTCAATGGAAACGGAGGCTTCCTTCCCGGACCCGACTGCTTCCACGACGGTTTGGGGCCCGTAATACACATCGCCGCCGGCAAAGACGCCAGGGATCGACGTCTCCAGTGTAATCGGATCGACCTTAATGCGACCGTCCTTCTTTGCGGTAAGGCCCTGTTCCTCCGAAAAGGCGCCGTCTGCGGCCTGACCGATAGCGATAATGACAGTGTCGGCTTCCAGTGCAGTGAGGTCCGACTCGTCATATTGGGGACTGAAGGCGCCTTCGGCATCGAACACCGCGGTACAGCGTTTGAATTCAATTCCGGATACCAGGCCCTCTTTGCCCAGGAAACGGTTTGGGCCGAGACCGTGAACAAAATTTATTCCTTCTTCTTTGGCTTCGTTGATTTCGCGCTCCCATGCGGGCATTTCACCCTGCTGCTCCAGGGAAACAAGCGTAACCTCCGCCGCTCCCTGGCGGATGGCCGTCATGGCGACATCCATAGCGACATTGCCGCCTCCCACGACAATAACCTTCTTCCCCAGGGGCACGGGATTTTTCAGGGATATGTCTCGGAGAAAATTGATTCCGTACATAACACCCTTCAGATTCTCGTTAGCCACATTCAAAGGTATGTTTTGATGCAGGCCCGTGGCCAGGAAGAAGGCACGGTATCCCTCATTCTTCAGGCTGTCGAAGGTCACGTCGCGACCGAAGGTCACTCCTGTTTTGATCTTTACTCCCATCTTTTCAATCACACCGATTTCCGTTGAAAGGGTTTCCCTGGGAAGACGGTAGAGGGGGATGCCCACCGCCATCATGCCCCCGGCAACGGGCAGTTTTTCAAATACGGTTGTCTTGTAGCCATTCTTTGCCAGGAAATATGCGGCACTCAAACCCGCAGGACCGGATCCGACAATGGCCACTTTCCCTTCCCTTGCAGGCAGAAGCTTCGGGATGTAGGCGTCGCCGTTGGAACGGTCCCGATCGGCCAGGAAACGTTCGATGGCCCGGATGGATACGGACTCTTCATCGATCTGCTTTCGATTGCATTCCGATTCACAGGGGAATGTGCATACCCTGCCGCAGATAGACGGGAAAGGACTGGTCTCTTTCAGAAGCTGAAGGGCTTCCGCGTATTTCTCCCTGGCCACCAGTCCGACAAATCCCTGGATATCGTTTCCTGCGGGGCAGTTGAACTTGCATGGAGACGTGTGTTGTTTCTCCCTACCGGACTTGCCTTCCACGGAATTGCAACCGTTACATTTTTCCGGATCGTGCAGCACGACGCCCGTATCCGGGTCCTTTTTAATGGCCTCTTCCGGGCAGGAAAGGACGCACGGCGCGTCCTCGCAGTGGTGGCAGTAGTACTGCATAAACAGCGGGGCCCTCTCCAGAACCTTTACCACCCTGGGGCCGACGGGCAATCCATGCTCCTGCTTGCAGGCAACTTCGCAGGTGTGGCATCCGCAGCAATCCGTCTGGCTGAATATCAAAGATACTTTACCCATTGGCCACCTCCCATTCCTCGTCGCAGGGTGCAATGTTGCACAGGCAAACCCTGAGATTCGTGGAGCCCATATTGGGATCGCAGGTTTCAAAGGCGTTGTCCGTTATGATATTGGAGCTGGATATATCCCAGCCATGGCCGGGATCCTTCATTTCCGGGTACCACCACCCGTGTTCGGCCGCGATAACGTTAGGGAGAAGCCCTTCGGTAATCTTCGCTACCTGTTTAATGCGTCCCCGAGGAGATTCGATCCAGACCCATTGCCCGTCCTTGATCCCGTGTCTGGCCGCGGTCTCTGGATGGATTTCACAGATCGGATACGGCCGGATTTCCCTCAGCCAGGGAACCATGCGCATTTCCGTGTGGAAAAAGGTCGGGGTTCTGAGCCCGGAGTTGAAAATATAGGGATACTTCTCCGCCACCTTGGGAGTTGAAACCGGGCTTTCAGGAATTTCCCGGTACTGGGGAAGAGGATCGCGCCCCCATCTTTCGACTACGGTCGACCATAATTCCAGTTTTCTGGTTGGAGTGGAAAAGCCTCTTTCCTTATATTTCCGGTAGACCATTTCGCCGTGCAGGTAGTCCGCTTCCTTGAACTGCTCCCAGTTCAGTCCCGACGGTTCCAGGATAACGTCCAGGGCAGCCTGTACATTATCGGGCCAGTCCTGTCCCATACGCTTGCCAAGCTCCAGGAAAATTTTGTGATCCTGCCAGGCTTCCCCTATATCCACGCATTTCTGCCTGGCGAATACATAGCCGTGGCGTTTCCAGTTGTCGGCGATATGGTCCTGTTCCAGCCATGTGCCTGCCGGCAGGAA
>DKBB01000080.1 GCA_002451015.1 Acidobacteria bacterium UBA6911 | reverse complement strand
CTGGACATTGCCGTTGCAGGCGCACGCACCCAGGGCAACCAGGCACGTGGTCCGGGATCTCAGATTCTGAATTCGTTCAATGTCTTCGTCGCGGTGAATGCTTCCTTCTACAAAAGCGATATCATAGCGCGGTGCTTTTTCGGAGATAGCTTCGCGGAACTCCACGAGGTTAACGAGATTAAGAATGTCCAGTAAAACATCCTCGCAGTTGAGGATAGCCAGCTGGCATCCCTCGCAGCTGGCAAAATCGAAAAATGCCACTTTGGGTTTCATTGAAGCGCCTCCGGTATACCTGAAAGATCGGAGAACCGGAAGACCGGTCCATCCTGACAGCAATATATCTTATTGATCTGGCAGTGTCCGCATTTGCCCACACCGCATTTCATGCGCCGTTCAAGATCGACGAAAATCTGATTGAAATTCAATTTACGGGCGCTTAGAGCTTGGATAACAAATTTGTACATGACCGGGGGGCCGCATAAGGCGGCAACGGTCTTTTCCGCATCCATTTCTATTGTGGGGACAGGATCCGTCACAAGACCGGTATCGAAATCCCACGGCATGTTTTCCGTACTGTCCACAAGCCTGATGACCTTGATGCCGGCATTTGTCCACGCCCTGAGCTGGTCTTGGTAAAGCTCTTCGGATGGATTGCGGCATCCCGAAATCAAGGTAACTCGGCCGAATCGGGAGGATTCCGCAACGACAGGTGTAATAAGCGACCGAAGTGGGACCAGTCCGAGTCCTCCGGCCACAAAAAGCACATCTTTGTTGTAAAAATCGTTCAGGTTGAATCCGGATCCGTACGGGCCGCGGATTCCCAGCTGGTCACCGGCTTTCAGTTCATGGATCGCCTGAGTCAGACGGCCTATCCGGCGAATGACCATCTCCAGGAAGTTGTCCTCTGTCGGACCGTTGCTGATGGATATAGGGGCTTCCCCCAAACCGAGGATGGAAACCATGACGAACTGTCCCGGGCGATGCCCCAGAGGTTTTTCAAGTTCGACTCGGAAAAACCGGTCTTTGGCGGTCATGTCCGCAATCTCGACAATTTTGCCGATCTGCGGGAGAAAGGTTTCCCTGGCGATCTTTTCGTATCGGGATGGAACGGTATTCATCATCGAGCTCCTTCATGTATCAAATCGGCGACAATGTCATATATATCGATTTTGGCGGTGCACTGCCGGCCGCATCGCCCACACCCGACACAAACCGCCCCGTGGCCGTATTTTTCAGGCAGGTATTCAAATTTGCGTTTGACCCTGTGGCGTTGTCTTGCCGACGGATCGGGACGGAAATTGTGTCCGCCTCCTACCACGGCAAAATGCGGCAGCATGCAGCCGTCCCAAGTTCGTGTGCGGTTGCCTGAAACGATATCAAGATTCAGATCGTCACTTACGTCGAAACAGTAGCAGGTTGGGCAAACCAGGTTGCAGGTGCCGCAGGAGAAACAACGTTCGACATGCTTGTCCCAAATAGGGCTTTTCCACTTTTGTGCGACAGTTTTAAAAATATCCTGGATGCCAACCGGGAACGTACGTCCAAACGGTTCCGGCATTGCGGCAACCGCCCCGATTTTTCTGGCGGGCCCGTCGCTGCAAGGCTGCCCGTCGATTCCGGCCGCCATTTTTTCCCCGAGTTCCGTTCTTAATTCGATCAGAAGATCTCCGTCCTTCAGCGGAGTAATGAAGATATCCGCACCCTCGGTGTGATGCAGCGAGTCCACCGCAGCGCAGAACATCCGCGAATCGCAAGGCTTTGTACAGGCCCAGCCGATTATGGCCGTATTCTCGCGCCGCGCCAGATAATGTGCATCGCACACTCCGTCCTTGAAAAAGAGATCGATCAGGAAAATCCCCTTGAGATCGCACGGCCGGACTCCGGCTATTACGCGGAAGGATTCATCAAGGGTCGGGGTTATTTCGGTCTTGCCGTCCGCATGTTTTTTAAAGCTTAAGAGCTCTTCTCGCGCGGGAATCAGCAATTTGACCGGCGGCAGTACCGTAGGGGTATAATGCTCAAACTGTATGTCGGAATCATGGGTGACTTGTGCAAATCGATAGCTCGTATGTCCGTATTTCTCCGGGAAAAAAACCCTATATTCGGCAGCCGTCTTCCTTATCCAACCGTTTAGGCCCTGTTGGGTTGCAAGGTAATAACTCATTGGAGTTCCTCTCTAAAATCAACAAACCTGATCCCGGATTCCCAAAGGGAGTCACAAAATAGTTATTCTTTTTTGAAATAAATAGGATATAGCAGCAAATCCAATTTTGTCTGAGTAAGATTTGTACAGTTTACCTGTTTCATAAAGAGATAACATTGACAATATGTATCCTGAATCCGGATTCAGGGATGAATCCTAAAATCCGATGCATGGAAACGCCAGTCTGATCGAGGGGCAAAGCCCTTAAATATAAATAAAACCAAATTAAGGTCATATATAGATAACCTGGTTATCACTTTTAAGTATATATAATTCTTCTCAATCGTCAATAATGTATAATTAAATTTAATATTAGGAGTTGTAAAGAAAATAAGGAAGACGGATTCAGAGGGCTGATTTCTCATACTGTCCCGGCGCAGAAGAGCGCAGGCATCCACGGGAAGACCGGGGTGCATGGGACGCTTTTACGCTTCGATATTCCCGTATTTCCTCTTTGGGTCCGTTTAGTGCCTGGATTCTTTAAGTTTTTTTTCGGAATGTTTTTTCGCGGTAACCTCCTGGACTCTGGTGATCAGTACCTTTTGCCCTTTCAGTTCCGTCCTATTTATATTCAATAAAACAGTGCAGATTGTGTCGTTTTTACGCTTTAAAGGCACTTGCCAGTCCTGAACCATGTCCAGGGATGTAAAAATCCTGTTCAGTTCCCGACGGTGAGCGGAATTCGGAGATAATTGGATAAAACCTTTCACGACAAGTTCTTCGGCAGAATAGCCGGTGATTTTTTCCAGGCATCGGTTGATCTTGAGGATGTTCCCATTCTGGTCGGAAATCAGGATTCCACAGTCGATGGCTTCAAGGAGGCGATAGTGCATCTCCTCCAGTTCCTGAACCGTTCTTTTCGCTTTCCGGTGCTTGTCCACTTCATTCCATAGCGCATTCCGTGTTTTTGCCAGTTCGGCAGTCAGATGATCTATTCGCAACTGCAGGTTTCCAGAGGATGGTATGGCTGCCCGTTTGTCATGAAACTCATTCATGCTGTTCTACCTGACAACGAAATCATATCCAATGGTTTCGCCCCTAAAATGGAAAGGTGGTCCTCGATTCGATTAATACACCAATAAAACAGGAACACGAACCGAGCACCACCTTGGGTGACTTCGTATTTGCTTTATATAAGGCACATTCCGTGCCAAAAGCCGAAGTTGCTTTTTATAGATTTATATTATTGAATATAAAAGACTTGTGCTTGAAATGCCGCAGGATGACGGGGTTTGTGGTTTCAACGGCTCCGAAATATCGGATG
>DKBB01000339.1 GCA_002451015.1 Acidobacteria bacterium UBA6911 | reverse complement strand
CCAACTACAGGGATGTAGGATCTTAGCACCCCGGGAGTCATCTCTATGGTGCGCAGAACGTATCCTTTGGTCGAAGCACTGAACCACCAGATGGAATGGGTTGGCGAACGAGGGACATACCACAGGATATCCGTAACCCCGTTACCGTCAAAATCCCCTGCCACGGGTACAGCAACCTCTTCTGCCGCAAATGAGGTATCTGCAGCCCAGGTTCTGTCGCCATTCGAAAACCACATCGCGTCGAGGTCTGTTCCGGGCTGATACCAGAAGATATCATCCGTCCCATCTCCGTCAAAGTCGCCGACGACTGGAATGAAAGTCCGGGTAGAGACAGGTTTCTTTTCACGGGCGAAGCTGAGGTCACCATTGGCCCACCAGATGAAGGAATCGTTGTTCGTTCCCAGTTCAGCGCGGTCGGAGCGGCTTCCCGCGGAAACATAGGCCTTGATGAGTTGACTCTGGGAGGCCGAGAAGTACCCAGGGACCCAGATGTGTGCATCGAAAGCCCCGCCCCAATAGCCCATGGCGTTGACCCCCCAAGCGAACGATAAGTCCGGGCAAGATTCCACATCCCCTGTTGGGAAACTGAGACCCTGAAGGGCTGTGTCATACGAAGAAAAAGAGGAGCTGGCGATGGTACAGTCCATTACGCTGTCTCCATGACATACTGGATTAGTTTCGTTAATAAGGTTGCCAACAGTGCAGTTCTTTATTCCGGTATAAGTAGTCGTGGTAATAGGGTCCATAACGATATTCCGGTATCCGCCGTTCCGGCCACAGTCCTCAGAGGATGCCTGCGCATCGCTCTTGCTCGAGAAGAAGAACGGATGACCAAGATCATTCAAGCAATAGGCCAGATCCCACCTGTCCGACCAAGCACTCGGTTCCCCCGTGGTCGGGTGGGTTAAGAAGGGCGGGAGAGGGGGAGTTTCCCATACGTGAAGTTGTCCGAAGTAGTGCCCCAACTCGTGCACAAGATGGTTGGGACTGAAATCGTTTGGCCAGTCATTCGCGGGATTGTACATGTTGTTCGCATTCATTAACACTCTGTGTCCTTCTGGATAGTCAGTCAAGCTGCTTCGACCAATTCCGCACCCGTTCTCGTCTTTGTTTGCGCTGCGGACGGTCAGGCTGTCTCTATCGAAGAGCCAGACGATGAGATCCGACTTGTCCGAATGGTTATTCACCAGGTAACTGATCCACTCACCAGCATCCTTGGCACTCACGGAGATGTCATCCGGTAGTGAAAGAGACAAGATCTCATTGAATTCAGACTTGATTTGATACCATTCAAAAATAGCTCCACAATTTGCTGATGTATTTGCAAATACAGGCATTTCATAGCCTTCTGTGGACTTTATCCAGAACTTCACTCCTGTTGAAGCATAGGAGTCGTTCAGCCAGTTCAAATTATACTGCAAATGTTCATAATCCAGCAGAGGAGTACAAGTCCCGGATTTCGCGGAAACCTGGAATGGGTCACAGGGCTGGGCCATAATCAGGGAGAGAGGAACTATTTTTGTTATCGGAGTATCAACAACGTGCGCTACCCTTCCAGCGAAGGCTCTGATCGTTGCCTTGAGTTCGTGCATGGCAGACACCGCCATTTCTTCCTTGAAAAAGCCCAGTTTTGCAGAATCGGCGATACCATAAGTAAGTCTTTCAACGGTGGCGAGGCTCTCCTTTATTTCTGTTGGAAGGGCAACAGAATCGTTCCGAAAGGTAGCCTCAATCTCACCGATTCGAGTCTCCAGCTCACGAACTTGATAGGCCATGGAACGCAACTGATCTGAAATACCGGAAGGACTCGGTCCTGTCGACTTGCCTAATGTGCCAAGCAAATAGTTCAGCCTCTTGTTTATAGACTCGAGTACGTTGGAAATGGAATTTATTTTGTTCAATTGCGGCTTAAATGGCGACGGCTCCACACCGGCACCTGCAGCATTTACAATGAACAGCACCATCAGGATGGAAACGAAGTATGGAAGGAATCTTTTTCTCATGTGGGCGCCTCCTTTTTTTGATAAGAAATTGACAGGAAGTCGCTTTTCAGCGGAGTAGGCGAAGGCGACCGGACCGAGCGTCACAACGCCTGCCTCGCCGTTGATGCAATTCCCGGACCGCCAGCAAAGCGGCCCCAAACGGCCGTTTTTGCTGGCGCGTTGACCCCGCGGCAGGGACATTCTTTTCCATTTTCGGGCAACGGAATACAAACCTCTCCTTGGTGCCGTGGAGCGCTCTTAGCTGCGCCCCACGGCGGGCCCTCCCCCAGCGGGTCTCCTACACTCTCAGAAGGACGAAAACGGGACGTAAGTGAAATTGCGCCAATGTGAGGGGACGCGGGGGATGGTCCCTGGTGATCGGCCCTGGCCAGCAGCGGTTTCCGCCGATTCGGGCGCAGCAGCGTGGACAGAAGGACGGCCCGAGTTCTCTGGTCACGGTTGCGACCGACTTCGGTACGGCAAAGAAGGCTGTGACGACAGCCAAGGATTCCCCGCCATCATACGCGACGCCGGTCCTTGGCTCCGTGTCCTTCCCTGCTTCCAGAGAAGCGCAAGCTGTGCTTATGCGGGTGACTTGTCAAGACTACTGGGAGGCAAAGACGGCGGCGGCTAAGGAGTAGGCCCGT
>DKBB01000126.1 GCA_002451015.1 Acidobacteria bacterium UBA6911 | reverse complement strand
GTCCATAACGATCATGCCGCCCGAACCCACAATGGCCCCCAGCTGGGTGATGGATTCATAATCCACCGGCACGTCAAGGTGCTGGGCGGGAATACAGCCACCGGACGGACCTCCCAGCTGAACCGCCTTAAATTTCTTGCCCCCGGAAATTCCGCCGCCGATATCATAAATGATCTCGCGCAGGGAAATTCCCATCGGAACTTCGATCAGGCCACAGTTGGTCACCTTGCCCGTAAGAGCGAAGACCGCCGTGCCCTTGCTTTTTTCCGTACCGATTCCGGCAAACCATTCCGCTCCGCGATTGATTATTTTGGGAACGTAGCTGTACGTTTTCACATTATTCAGAAGCGTGGGTTTGCCCCGCAATCCGGATTGGGCGGGGAAAGGAGGACGATGCCTGGGCATTCCGCGGCCGCCTTCGATGGACGCAATCAGCGCGGTCTCCTCACCGCAGACAAAAGCCCCGGCGCCGAGGAATACTTCAAGATCAAAGGAAAACTTCCCGCCAAGTATATTCTCACCCAGAAAGCCTTTTTCCTTTGCTTGTGCAATCGCATTGCGTAAGCGTTTAACAGCCAGAGGATACTCGGCTCTGCAATAAATGTAGCCCTTGCCGGCTCCGATCGTATATCCCGCGATCGTCATGCCTTCCAGTAAAGCATAGGTATCGGACTCCAGCAGCGATCGGTCCATGAAGGCCCCCGGATCGCCCTCATCCGCATTGCAGATGACGTACTTTTCATCGCCCGGGGCATTAAAGCAGAACTCCCACTTGGTGCCGGTTGGAAAACCGCCGCCCCCCCGGCCGCGCAGGCCCGAATCTTTTATCTCCTGGACCACTTTCGCCGGTTCCATATTCAGGACCTTTGCGAGCCCGCTGTAGCCTCCATTGGCGATATAATGGTTTATATTCGTAGGGTCGATAAATCCGGAGTTTCGGAACAGTTCTCTCGCCTGGGACTTGAAAAAAGGGGTTTCCATCAGCACGGGAATTCCATTCACACGGCTGTCTCCAAGTGTCCCGAGGGCGTACTCCGGCAGCGGGTTGTCGTTCATCAAGTAATTTTCAATAAGTTCAACGGCAATTTCGTTAGTAACGTTTTTATAGAGAATATTGGGGCCGCCGGGCTTGATGATATTCACGAGAGGTTCGGCATAGCAGGGGCCAAGGCACCCCACTTCGACGATGGCCGCATCCATGCCCCTTTTTTCAAGCTCATCCTGAAAAGTCTGTTTCACACCCAAGGCGCCGGCGGAACGCCCGCAGGTAGCGGCTCCGATGAATATCAACGGCTTGTTGCTTTGCAGCAGTCCATTCCATTCATCTTCAGCACATTTCTTGATGTCACTGAACTTCATCTTTGTTCTCCTTACCAAATAAATCCGCCACCTTTTTAGGGGTCAATTTGGCTTCCACGTCGTCATTTACCATGATACACGGCGCCAGCGCGCAGCATCCGATGCAGGCGGCCGTTTCCAGGGTGTATTCGAGATCTTCGCTCGTCTCCCCTTCCTTGATACTCAGTTGCCGCTCCACTTCCTCCAGGATCCGGGTGGCGCCGCGGACATGGCAGGCCGTACCCCTGCAGATCGTAATCCTGTTTTTCCCCATGGGAGTAAAGCGGAACTGCGTATAAAAAGTCGCTACGGCGTAAACGCGGCTTTCAGGCACTCCAATCGCCCTGGCGACCTTCAGCATTGCGTCTTCAGGAAGATACCCGAACGCCTCCTGAACCTGCTGCAGAATCGGGATCAGGCTGTCCCGTCTTTTTTTATGGGATGATAAAATCGCATTCAGCTGCTCTTCCATGTTTAATGTTCCCCTGCTAAAGGTTCTTCTTCATTCTATGGGTTTCCACAAAAAGGGACATAGTAACGCGTAGTTTTCCCGGGGTCCATACTCTTTTACCGGGTCCGTTGTCCGGCCGGATCCTCAATCGGGCCCGGAATGTGCATCAGAAAACCGGTGAACTCCTGTAATTTTTCCGTCTCACCTTGATATCGGCTGTCATGGATATTAAGTATTCAGTATGGATATCTGACAAAGAAGGAATAAAACAATGAAAACAACCTTTTTCAGCCTGATCCTTTTCCTTGCCGCATGCACTTCAGCCGCCTTTGGACAGGTCGCTGATTCCGGCAGCGAAGGGAATCTGCCGGCGACCGACCTGAACCGGGTGGTTGAGGGTGTGCAAGCGCCCGACTTCACTCTGGAATCCGCGGATAAAGAACAAATTACCCTTTCAAGTTACCGGGATAAAAAAAACGTGGTTCTCGTATTTTATCGCGGCTACTGGTGACCGTTTTGCGTCGCTCAGCTTGGCAAGCTGAACACTCTGCTTACGGAATCTTCTCCTGAAGACACCATCGTTCTAGCCGTCACCGTCGATCGGAAAGAGGATCTGCGGAANNACTTATGTGATCGATAAAGAAGGAATCGTACGCTGGAAATTCGTGGAAGTCGATTACAGGATCCGGCCTACGAACGACCAGGTGCTCGAAGCACTGAAAAACCTTTAATCCCCATTTCTTACGGGGTTTCGCAGCGAGTTTGAACGATCCATTGCTTTACATAACTGCCCGGATAAAATTCGAAGGCTTTCGAACCAGCGTGAGAACACACTCATGCTGGTTCGAAAGTCCTTACCGAGAGGATATAAAGGAACAGGATTATTTCACTTTGAAAACTTTGTAAAACTGGGGACACCCTTCAGCCAGCGGGCTTTTGACTTTGAGATCCTTCCCCTTCAGCCCGGGATAGTCATTTCCGTAACGATAGGCCCTGTGCACCATATTCATGACGCTGTTATTCATATCGCCATCTTCTATCGTGCACACAGGTTCCCCGTTGCGAATCGGCACCACGTAATCCCATACAATCTGCTTTCTCTGCGTCACTTCAAAAATATGACCGTGATTCGTTGAGGTTACCAGAACATTTCCGTTCGAAAGCCGTTGAGCGGAACCCTGGCGGTAGCTGAAGAAACTTGTGGAATCGTTGGCGGAATATTCCCAGACGATTTCGTTTGTCTTGGGATTAACCTCAATAACCGCCGAACGGTTCCCTTCCGGGCGTTCCGATCCGTTGTCGAAAATCTGGATATTCCCGTTATCGAGCGGTGTCGCGTTGTGGGAACCAAAGATTTTCTGATCGCCGTTGTCGTACCAGGAAGGGGCTTTTCCCTGTCCGTAGGCGCTCGGGTTGCCCCAGCGCCATTCGATCGCCCCCGTTTTGTGATTGACAAGGTAGGTTTCACTGAAATTGCGGGAATTGAGGAGTATCTGGTCGGTCTCCTCAACATAGTCGACCGTATTGAAATGGGTCCAGTCGAAATTCGGATAATAATCNNTCATCAATGGATTTGAATTCCCAGGCCAGGATCAGGGTATTGCCGTTCGGTATGCGCGTGAAACAGTGGTGCTGGATCTCGGTCGGAGTCATCAGCTTGTACTCCCAGACAACATTCCCGTCCCAGTCGATCTCCTGGACAATACCTCCGGCGCCGCCAAAGTTCGCTGGAGGATTTTCCAGAACTCCTCCCCTGAGGAGGTTCCCGTTCGGCAACAGCACGGCGTAAGCGCCGGGAGCATATTCGGCGTCCCATTGATGGACAATATTCCCTTCCATATCAATCAGATACGTTGTCTTGGAATTTATCATCGGTGAGAAAAGAGTGTATCCCCCGTAAGATTTCTCAGCATCGTATTTAAGTACACCGGTGGGACCGACCAGGGATTCATACGCAGGCGCCGTTACGAAACATGCCGATACCAGTGCGATCCATGTAATTGCTTTCCATAATAGGCTCTTCATCAATGCCTCTCCTTTCCACCCGCCTCACAAATTTCGTTTCATCGCAAAATTCAAAAAATCAAATAAAGGACAAGGCGTATTCTATGCCAGAATATCCCGAAAAGTGTCTCAAAAAAGTGACAATAGTGTCGCCTCTTGATAATATATTCGGGATTTGGAAGTAGCATTAGCCCCGGGCGCTCCGCCACCCGGGATTTACATTGTAGAAAAAGGAGTGTTCAATGAAGCATGCCCCCGGGTGGATTCTCTCCGCATTCATATTTTGTTTTCTTCTTCCGGTCGCCACAAAAGCACAAACCGAGGACACTTTATTTCTCCTGGCCGCTAAAGAAAGCCGGATCCAGGCCCAGGCATGGATCGATTTCCTGCAGAGATATGAACTGCCGGTCGAACACTATGTACTGTCGGAACTGGACCTGGTGAAAAATCATGACTTCATCGTCATTACGGGAGGTCTCGATGAAACCGGATGCCAAGAATTGCTAAAAGGAGTGATCGGAGATGCCGAGGTCGCTTCCCTGCAATCGGAGGGGGCGAAGAAGATGTTCCTGAAGGAAAATGTCTGGAAACCCGGCCAGAAGGTACTTGTTTTCGCCGGCAGCGATGCCGCCGCGGCAGCCGCAGCGCGAAGCGAATCAAGGGAAACATGGATGGAACTGCTGCAGGAATGGTTTGACCTGGATGAAGTCCCCGGCGGGCTGAGGGCGTATTAACAAGATTGAAGGTTGAGCTGCGGTAAAAGTCGACGCATTGAAGAAATTGGCAGCCCGTATGGAATTTAGCGCATCCCATCAAATTTCAATGATTATGGAATGAATTTTCCAAAAGGAAACAACATAATCTTAAATTTTTAATCCTGAAAAGGAGAGAATGGAGAATGAAACGAGCAATACTTGTTTTTCTGCCGCTTCTTCTTTGCGCCGGGGCTGTTCTGCTGTGGTCGTATCCTTCGGTTTTCCCCCATGGAACAACGATCTACTATCCGGAAAAGGCCTACAGCGGTTACACCCTGTTTTCGGTGGATAACTTCGGGGCCTTCCTGATCGACATGCGCGGCAATGTCGTCCGCCAATGGAAGAATGTAGGAACGGTGGACCACCCGGTTAAAATGATGCCGGGCGGGCACATCATGGGCGCAACCGGAAATCCGGGAAGAATCATTGGAGATGAAGAGTCGAACGCCCTGGCAATCGCCGACTGGAATGACAACATTGTATGGACCTATCCGAGAGCCGGGATGCATCACGACTTTGAACGGACAGGAAATCCCGTCGGGTATTACGCACCGGATCTGGAACCGGTGGTTCAAGGCGGAAAAACCCTTATACTTTCCAACAAGATCGTGACTAAACGGAAGATATCCTACCGGCCCCTGCTGGACGACATACTTTACATTATTGATGAAGAGGGGAATATCACCTGGGAGTGGCTGGCCAGCGACCATATAGACGAAATGGGTTTCTCCGTAGAAGCCCGCAATACCCTGTTTCGTTATCCGAACTACGTCATGTCCCGAACCCCGGGAAAGGTCGGCGGCGACTGGATCCACATCAACACGGCAAGCTGGCTGGGGCCCAACAGGTGGTACGAACAGGGAGACGAACGTTTTCATCCTGAAAATATCATTTACGACGGCCGCCAAACTAACACGACCGGCATTATAGACCACAAGACGGGAAAGATCGTCTGGCACCTCGGTCCCGATTTCGAATCCACCGAAGAGCTGCGGGACATCGGCTGCACGGTAGGCCTCCATCACGCGCACATGATTCCCAAAGGGCTGCCGGGGGAAGGAAACATTCTCATTTTCGACAATGGCGGATTTGCGGGTTACGGTGCTCCCAACCCGACGGCTCCCTTCGGCATGAACAATGCCCGGAGGGACTATTCGCGGGTCATCGAACTGGATCCGGTCGGAATGAAAATCGTCTGGGAATACGACGCCAACAAAGCCGGCAACCGGGACCTGGCAAAATTTTACAGCGACTACGTCAGCTCCGCCCAGAGGCTGCCGAACGGAAACACCCTGATCACCGAGGGCGCCTTCGGCCGACTGTTTGAAGTGACGCCGGAATATGAAACCGTNNAATATGGTCTACCGGGCTTACCGCGTGCCCTATGGCTATATCCCGCAACTGAAAGCGCCGGTTGAAGAGGCGATCGTTCCTCCGGACAATAAAATACTGCCCTCCGGGAACCGGTCAACGCTCAAACAAACACCCGGAGCCGGGTCGGAAAAGCAATTTTGATTTACAGTTATCTAAGGAGTGGACACATGAAGACAACGATCATACGAACCCTGTGCCTTCTCATTCTGGCCGGATGCGTGGCTGTTCCGGTTTTAGCTCAACAGCGCGGCCATACCGGAGGACTGGGAGAAGCCAGAATCTATTTCAACGTTTCCTCTGCGGAGAATCTGGCGAAAGCTCCCGGAATGAACCTGGAGCTTGCCGATGCCATCATCGAATACCGGGAGGATATCGCTCCTTTCAAGGATCCGGAGGACCTGCTGAAAGTTCCCGGGATTACAGGGGAAATTTACAAAAAGATCAATCCTAAGAAAGGGACCGAAGGAGAGCTCTATACCGTCCCGCGCGAAGGAGAGGAACTCGAAGACGACGACATTCCGCTCAGCCCCTCAAAATGCTAAAGAAACCAGAAGTCAAAAGCCAGAAGTCAGAATCCAGAATCTGGATATGTAAGCACGTGCTTACTTTCGCGACGGTGTTGTGCATTTTAGTAAGCACGGCGCCCCTGTTCGCGGATGAGGATCCCCACGGCCTGGAACCTGCTGAAAATATGGTCTTCATACCGAAACTCGCCGGTTTGAAAAACAAAAAATATCGCAACCAGTCGGGCCGGGAAAAACACCTTTCGGAAGCGATTGTGCTGAGGAAAAGCAGTATTTCCGAAGGCAAAGCCACCGTGCCGGCAGGGGGATTGTTCTATCTCTCCGAAACCGAAGGCCACGCCGAACCGCTCGTACGGGATCCCTTTTTAATCCTTGGAGAACACGCTTATCTTGTGGACCTGGTTTCGACCGTTCGGACGGTTAGGGGACTCAAGGTAGACAATAGTGAAAAAGCCCCGGTGGAAGACACCGGGTACCGGATGTGGTTCGATTACGCAACCGACCATTACGAGAAACCTTACGGGGAGCTGGCTCTTATATCGCCGTCGGGAAGCTGGCCGCTGGAGTTCCCGGTCTCAAGCGAGTTTCCAGGAAGAGACGCGGTCCGGGAACTGGATCTGGAAGAAGGATACGCCGAGCAGTTGAAGAAATTCTACCTGGATAGAGAGTATCTGTATGGCGCCACACGGTTTGTAGCGAAAAAGCTTGATAACGATACGGCTGAATTCGAAACAATCGAATTCCCCGTCATCACTGAAGCGACCTTTTCCATGCACCGCCCGATGGTGCTGGAAGTGCGCCAGGAAGATTACCGGTTCTATTTCAACAAACGGATCTACGCCTATCGCCGTCCCGACGGCTTTTGGGTCAAGGTAACCAATTTTACGGGAAGCAAAGTATACGCGGAAAAACTGGTTAAGCCGATCACGTCCCAGAACTACAAAAGCGATCCCAAAGAAAAGGACAAATATCACCTCACCATCCCCGAGCTGGATATCCGCATAGAGATCGCTCTAAACCCACAATTCCTGAAGAACTCGGATTTTGTGCCATGGTCCAGCGGTCAGTCTCACGGCTTTAACCAGGGGACTATGCGATTTATCATCTACCGGAAATTGATGACGCTCCGCCATGGCGAAGCCTGGCCCCTGGACGACCGCTACAAGGTTCTGCTCGAACCGAACCTGATGACCGGAATGCTGCAACGCCTGGTGATTGAAAATGCCGGGCCTATCACCTTCAGCAACGAAAGCGACGCCTATACCGGCCCGGTGAAGTATTCGAACATCTGGAACCGCCCCGCATTCAAGGTGGTTGCGCGGAAATTCGAAGATACGGTCCTTGACGGGGAACCTTCCGGTACTGTTGTGAAAGAACTCTATGTGCGGGATTACTTTTTCATGCGGACCGACAATATGGTCTTCTGGGAAGAGGAGGGAAGGGAAAACATCGACTTTTTCCTCGGATCCTCTCCTGCCCTGGAGCCCATTCTGGAAAGCACTTTTCTCGAACGTATGGCGGACCCAACTTTCGGAACTGTCGTTGAAGGATCCCATTTTACATCCTATCCCAAGGTGGTTTCCGACAGCTCATTTTACGAACCCGATCACACCGCGCCTTTCGTGGCAAGATACAAGGGATTAAATCGTAGAATTTACAGAAACCGCAAAAGCGAGAGGCTGCTTTCCGCCGAAAGCGTTTATATCCGGGGCAGCTATGTCGATTATCGAAACAACCGGATTGTAATTCCTCCCGCCGGACTCTGTTACAGCACCCGGAACGCCCGCAACATGCGCACATTGGCGGGGGAATCCTTTTTTATGCTTGGGGAAAGAGCCTTTCTGTCCTCGTTCCAATCGAGTACTTTCGTGCGCAAGAACTTCGACCTGGATTTCTGGAAGAACCAGCCCATGGGGGACGGCAACCTCATGTACTGGCAGGATGAACTCCTGGGAGTCCGCAACAAGGCTCTCCGTTTCACCCAGCATTTCTATCTGGACGACCGGCCGGGACTGGAAGTAAGCCTGATGAAATATTCCGGAAATCGCTGGGGCGCGCACTTCTTCCTGACCCAGGGCCTCGACCGGAACAGCGGGAATCGCTACCTGATGCCGGAAGTCTTCGCCGAGGGCGCCACCTATGTCGTGCCCGAATACGTAGGATCCAACTATATCAAGATCAAGGAGTTTGCGACGCCGTCCATCGAAGCCATCTCATTTTCCTATAACAAACCGGAAGAGGCCGTCCTGGGCCGCGGAGAGAGCATGCCTCTCGGCGAATACACACTCGAATGCACGTCCGTAAACACAGCCGCACGGTCCGCTGAACTTGTTCTCAAGGATAAAAACGGCCAATTGCTGCAATCAAAAACTCTGGGGCCACTGAATCAGGCCATGATCGATATCCTTCCCCAACACCAGACGGCGGTCGCAGCCATGCAGTTCCGCTACCGGGACGTGCAGGCGGAACTTGATCTAGAGGAGCCGTTTGAGGGGAACAAGGTGCGCCTTTATCTCTTTACGGGCGTCCGGGAACTCGAAAGAGGGGCCCCCTTTCCCTTTGATCCGCGGTTCATGGTCCGGCCGGACGTGTGCGGCCACTGCTACCAGGTCAATGAAGTGCTCCTGGACAATCCCGATCCCATCATCCTGGATGAAAAAAATCCGACCTACGAAGGCCCCAGGGGGAGAGACGGGAAACCTCTCTTTCGTATTGTCGTCGATGATTTCGACGGTGAAATGATCCACGCCTGGCACATTGAATCCGGCGAAGGCGAGGAACGGGTGAAAACGGAGAATCTTGCATTCAGGCCCAGGGCCAACCTGGATGTTCTTCTGGGAGTAAACGGCACGACCGAAGGTTTTCTGCGCCTCTCGATGCTCCCCCGACTTGGATTCATGGAGTACTGGAGAACCAGCGGCAAAGCCCCTGTCGACAAACTTTCGGGCTCGGTGAACACCGGGGGATCGGCGCACATCCGTCGGTAGAAAAACAGTCGAAGGTCGAACGTCAACAAACGCGTTCCAGCTCCTACACAGACCTTTAACGGTTTGTATGCTTTGGACTATGGACCTGTGACCGTTCAGACGATTGGAAATAAAGCAGTTAAGGAATGAATATATGGCCGCTTCGGCGACAACGAATTACGATCTGACCAGGAAATCGTTTTTGAGTTCTCTTTACGGCTTCAGGGCTGTTTTGCCGGGTCTCCTGGCAATGCTTTACATTGCCATTTTCAGCAACAATCTCCCCGGAGTGCCCAATCCGTTTACCCTTGAAAATCTTTTTCACTGGCTGGACGGGGTGATCGGCCCATGGAACCACCAGCCGTTTTTCCAGATCCTCAATTCAAATTTTGTCTGGAATCCCCTGCTGCTCGGCTTCCTTATCGGCAATATCTTCGGAGTTCCGGACTGCTGGAAGCGCGGGCTCAGCACTATACATATGCTGATGCCGCTCGGCATTATAATGCTGGCGCCCCATTTCATGCTCGGGCACGCCTTCAAACTCGGATTCTGGCCTATTGCTCTCTGCGCGGGATTCATGTTCCTGACCGCTTCGGCGACTCTGCTGCTTGCCAGGCTGTTCAAAGTGGACGACCGGCACGCTTCCATTATCGCCGGCAGCCTGTCCACCGGAGATCCTCATGCGGGCGTGATCCTTATGCCGTTGATCAAAGCCAAAGGCGGCCAGGTTCTGAACGCATCGATCGGGGTGATCGGATTCGGCTTCATTGCGATGCTGCTTCTCCCCTGGCTGGCCGGATTGTTCGATCTACCCCAAATCTATGTCGGACTCGCTTCTGTCATTGGAGTCGGAAACGGGCACCAGGCTTTATATGCAGCCTATGAATACGGATATGAAGCCGGACGGTACGCCCTGTGGTTCGATATAGGCCGTCACGTAATCATGCCGGCGGGATTTCTTTATGTTTTCCTATTCATGTTCCTGCGCAAACTGCGTCGTCCGCACGATCCGGACATTCAGGCCACCCGGGGAGTCGATACATTTCCTTTATGGCTGGGAGTATTCGTATTCGCCTGGATTCTGGCCTGCCTGCACCTGTTCAAGGAACCGGCGCACCAGGCGGTTTTCAACATGGTTCAATGGGATTTTTCGCTGGCTGCTGCCGCGCTCGGATTGAGCATTTCTTTTAGGGACATTGCTTCAGTCGGCATTCGGGGATTCGTTTTGACGATTGCAACGGGAGTAATACGGATTGTACTGCTCCTGGCGGTTATAGCGGTCTGTATTAAAGCCGGATTTTTACAAATTTAGGAGAGAATGCATGGGCAAATCCCAACGCGTGGACGATCAGGGATTCGACTTCATGGCCAATTCCGGCCGGGAAGAGAAAGACCGGGATAGGTGCGGCATGCTTCTGGCCGTTATTCTCATGGCACTCTTAACCCTGTCGCAATACCTGGGCTGGTATTAAATCCTAAAATGCGTTGTAAACCTTGAACGGTGAACCCTGAGCGGAGAACGGGAATCTGTTATGTTTATGACTATTGTATTTATTTTACTAATGCTCCTGTTGATTCTTTCGGGTGGTGGAGCCATACACCTAGGATTTTTTAAGGCACACCGCCCTGAAACCGGTTTCGGCAGGAAAGTTATCGGCGCCATTGTGTCGTACGGAATTTCCGCTCTGGTCTGGCTGGCCCTCTACAGTTATCATTATCTTGGTTGGTAAAAGGAGTCTGACATGAAGGCAAAGAAAATCGCAGGTTGCTTCGGAGTATTCATCTTGTTGTGCACCCTGGCCGGCGGAGTTTTTGCCGAAGATGGCGAAAAACTCAACCTGAACGCTGCAACAGCGGAAGAACTGGCCAAAATCCCCGGTCTGGACAAGGGGCTGGCGGCAAAAATTATAGAGCTCAGGAAAGAAAACGGCGAGTATATCGATATGGAAGAACTCCTGGACATTCCTGGCATCGACATCAAGCTTCTGCGCCAGTTGAAGAAATACCTTTTCATCGAATCCGTCGATGATTGCAATTGTTAAAGGAGACGATCCATGTCCGGTCTGAAATTAACCACTTTTTTTTGTTCCGCACTTTTACTTCTGGGGTGGGGATCCACGGCGGCGCACGGTGAATTATTCGGGGACTACACCGGCTATACGACCTGCGAGACATGCCATGCAGAACTGGTGGTGGGGTGGAAAACCACGGCACATGCCCGAGCGTTCGACAGCCTGAAAACCCAGGGAGAAGAAAAACAGGAAAATCCGGGCTGCATTCAATGCCACGTGGTCGCTTATGAAGAAGAAGGCGGATTTATCGACATGGAATTGACTCCCGAACTCAAGGACGTCCAGTGCGAATCCTGCCACGGTCCCGGGAGAAAACACACGGAAACTCTCAGTATCGAAGATATTGTCGGCAAAACCGGAGAAGACGTCTGCCGGAAATGCCATACCGAAGGGCAGGACAAGAATTTCGACTTTGAGAAGAAGTCCCTGTTGGTGCACGGCGGGTAACATGACGAAAATGCGTTTTGCTACAGCTTTTCTGGGAATTATCTTTTTTGCGGTTGCAGGCCCGGCGGCCGACCTCGAATTGAGTGCGTCCACTATCGACTTCGGTACGGTTAAGGAAGGACCGCCCGTAATCAAGACTGTCGTCCTTACCAATAAAGGGACCGAGCCCCTCAGGATCGCCAACGCGGTCGCCAGCTGAGCCTGCACCAGTGTTGCGCTCGGGAAGCGCGATCTGGAGCCGGGGGAAAGCACCGACCTCGTTATTCATTACAAAACGTTCAAGTATCCCGGAAAATTCGACAAGTCGGTCAGCATATTTACGGGACCGTACAGCGGCCTTGAAGGCGATCTTCAGGACGCGGAAGAAAGCGTCATACGATTGATCGGCACCGTGGACCCGATCCCCATGGGGGTTATCCGTATGGAACCGCGCAAGACCCTGGTCGGGGATCTGGCATTAAACAGAGAAAACGAAGTGCGTATCGTTCTTGAAAACGACGGCGATGCGCCCCTGACGGTATCCCGGATTGTTTCCATGAAATCCGAAACGGAATACTATGCGGGGAAAATCGAAATTGCCCCCGGACAGACGCACACGGTAAACCTTGTAGTACAGCCCGATGAACCGGGAAGATACCTGGAAAGAATCGTTATTTATTCCGACGCCAGGAACGATATCGGAAACGGCTACAGCGGGCTTCTCTCCGGAACCGTAAAATAAAAAAAAGGGCGAACACAAGGTTCGCCCCTGCATGCAAATATACCCGACTCAATCCTACCGTTTCGGCGGGGCTTTTTTCTTCGGCGGCGGCTTCACATCGGTTTTATAAAGCTTGTAGAATTCCGGGCATTCTTTCGCCAGCGGCGTTCGCTTGCCGAGGTCCTTGCCTTCAAGCCCCGGATAGTCTTTCCCGTATCGATAAGCCCGGTGAATCATGTTAAAAGCGAATCCGCTCCCTCCCATGAAACAGCGTATCTCATCCTGACCCACGATCGGGCAGACATAATCCCAGACAACTTCCTTGTCCGGAGTCACCTCGAACAGGTGACCGCTGTTTGATGAGGTGATGAAGGTATTCCCATTGGGCAGCCGCTGGGCGCCTCCCTGCCGCGCCGTATAGAAGCTGTTGGATGTCGGCGCGGTATATTGCCATTCGATACTGCCGGTTCTGGCATCCACCTCGATCACTGCGGAACGGTTCCCTTCCGGACGCTCCGATCCGTTGTCAAAAATCAGGAACCGGTTTCTGCCGAGATACGT
>DKBB01000061.1 GCA_002451015.1 Acidobacteria bacterium UBA6911 | reverse complement strand
GCATCGAAGTTCTGGGAGCGGCGACTACGGGCTACGCCAAAGATACGCTGCGGGATGTTATTTGCGCGGATGTTGCATTGGTCGAAACGGTCGCCCACACAAAATCCGCCCTACACTACTACGATACCCCGGATNNCGAGACCGTGGCGCATGCCACGGCCGCGCTGCACTACTTCCCGGACGCCGACGTGATCTGCGACGTGGGCGGGCAGGACATCAAGCTGATCATTCTCAAGGACGGCCGGGTCAAGGACTTCAAACTGAACACGCAGTGTTCGGCCGGCAACGGATATTTTCTTCAAGCCATATCGGAAGGATTCGGCTATAGAGTGGAGCAGTTCGCCGAAACTGCCTTCACCGCGCGCGAGATGCCCATTTTTCCTTACGGCTGCGCCATATTTTTGCAGTCGGACATCGCCAGTTTCCAGGGGCAGGGGTGGAAGCCGAACGAGATTCTCGCCGGGCTTGCGGCCGTATTGCCCAAAAACGTCTGGCTCTATATAGCAAAGATCCCCAATCTGTCCGAACTAGGCAGCCGGTTTATCCTCCAGGGAGGAACGCAGAACAATCTTGCCGCCGTGAAAGCCCAGGTCGACTTTATCAAGGAACGATTCCGCAACTCCGACAAAACACCCGAAATCATCGTGCACAAACACGCGGGAGAAGCCGGTGCCATCGGGGCCGCATTCGAATCCATGACACTGTGGCAGCAGGGGAGAAAAACAACCTTCATAGGCCTGGACGCCGTCAGGAATATTGAATACGAGACCACGGTTGGAGAAGAGACCCGGTGTCATTTCTGCAAAAACAACTGTCTCCGCACATTCATCGATATCGGCTCCGGAAACGGCTCGGGCCTGGCATCGGAAAACAGCAGACGGAGACTTATCGTCGCCACCTGCGAAAAGGGTACGGTGGAAGACCTGGGAGCCATGAAAGCCATCCAGGCCGAACTCAACGCAGCCCGCAAAGCGAATCCGAATCTGCTCGACTATGCCGGACGCGAAGTATGGAAGGTCCACGCGCACGAAAAAGCACCCCCACCGACACCGTGGAATCTGCGTCGAAAAAACATAATGGCGCGAAGGGATAAGATCCGGATCGGCATCCCCAGGGTGCTCGGGATGTTCATCTATGCCCCGTTCTTCAACAGCTATTTCGAATATCTCGGGGTGTCGTCCGGCAATCTGGTCTATTCGGACTTCACAACCGAGGAACTGTTCCGGGCAGGATCCAAGCGAGGATCGATCGATCCCTGCTATCCGTCCAAGCTGGGATTGGCCCACATCCACAATCTCCTCTTTGAAAAGCACAAGGGGAAGCCGATCGACTGCATATTCTTTCCAATGTTCGATGTGCTCCGCTCCCCTCTGGTAAACATCCGGGCAAGCAATGCCTGCCCGACCACAGCCCTCACTCCTGAAGTGGTCCGCGCCGCTTTTACCAAGGAAGCGGATCTTTTTGCCCAGCACGGCATCCGGTACATCGATACTCTTCTGGATATGTCCAAACCCCATCTTCTGGCCAGACAGATGTTCGCGGAATGGCAATCCATCCTCGGACTTTCCAGAAAGGAAAACCTGGAGGCCGTGGAGATCGGCTTCAAGGCACTCGAACAATACGAAACTTCCATCCGACGCAAATCACGGGAAATAATCGACCGGTTGGAGGAGGAAAACAACGTCGGCATTGTGTTGCTGGGACGGCCGTATCATCACGACCCTGGCATTAACCAGGGCATTCCCGAAGAGCTGCAGAAGAGGGGCTACCCCGTCTTTTCCCAGTCAACCCTGCCGCTGGACCCGGACCTGCTGGATCGCCTCTTTGGGGAAGAGGTAAAGCAGGGCATTATTACGCACCCCCTAGACGTTAGCGATGTCTGGAAACACACCTTTTCCGCCAACAGCGCGCAAAAATTATGGGCGGCAAAATTCACCGCTCGACATCCAAACCTTGTCGCGGTCGAACTGTCCAATTTCAAATGCGGCCACGATGCGCCCATTTACGCCACTATTGAAAAAATCATCGAGAACTCAGGAACCCCGTACTTCGCCTTCAAAGATATCGATGAAAACAAGCCGACCGGATCAATCAAACTTCGGGTCGAAACCATCGATTATTTCCTGAAGCGGTACAGGAAAGAGTTGAAAGAGAAAAAGCAGTCTTAGAAATTTCAGATTGGATTTGGTGGAGTCAGGTCCGAAAGCTATTCAATCGACAAAGTCTGCGTTTCAAGACAGCCGCCTTCAACCACTCGGCCATCCCTCCGCTGACTCATTAGCAAAAGGAAATATACCTTACTCCAATCTGCGTGATAGTTTTCAATCCTCAAGTTCCGACAAGCCGATTAACCGACAAAACCACCCTAACAAGTCATTTCAATTTCCATAACGCGGCTTTGGAGGAGTTGTGTAGTAAAATGTGGTCAGTTTTTAAGTAAACGTTCGTGTTTGTTGATTGAATCTTTCGAAATTGTGTGCAGGAAAGCTTGCAACGTTTATTCTTTAATGCCCCGGGGGAAACTAAAAAGGATATGAAGGGATTTGCAATAGCAATGCAGTACGTTATTTTTTGGATCCTCGTTCTGGGACTCGGCAACAATGCTGCGACCGCCGGGTGGTATCAAAAACCGTGCACGAACGTCCGGATCGATTTACAGAACGTGCTCGAACAGGCAAGGCTGACTGAACAGAACAGCCCTCGATTTGATGAAGCCGAAATACAGAAAATTCAAGCGCTTCTGCAAGCTGCGACAGTCAATCCGCAGTGCCTCTTCGGCGCTATGCCGGACGGTGAAGCTTTTTCACTGGTCAAGGCACTCTGCCTTCTGGAAGCCTATTTTGGAGATGGAGACAATTCGAAACGGGTTTTTCTATGGGAGTCATTTCTTAACCAATATCCCCATTCTTCGCACCTGGATAAGGCTCGCTGGCTGCGTGCCAAAGCTGCCGCTACTCCCTACGAATATGAAGGGTATGCCGATGCTGCGCTGAAACAGATCGAATCAATCGAGATGTTCATCAAAGAAAATCCCGCTAACAACCATCTTCTCGAAGCGGAACTGGAATTGGCCCGAGTTTGCAGGATTGCCTATGAAACATTCCGATACGGCAATGGTCTCAGTACGACTTCCAACAAGAACCGGCAGGAGGTCGGGTGGAAATATCGTGACCAGGCTGAGCAATTGCTTGAGCATTTGTGTGATCAATCTTCGGATCCGGAACGATCACTAGCTTGTCAGGCATTGAATGATTTGGCTGAAGGCAGGTGCGTTTACATGGGCCCTGGCAGCCCGAATCCACACTTTCCGGACAATTGGGCGGAGTCAAAATAGAACGGTAAAAAATGGCGCCCGGTTATGAATTCACCAATTTCAGTATTCCTGGAAACAATTAGTCCGGAAATTTGTGAATTCATAACCGGGTGCCGTTTTCGTTCTTAGTTTCGGAGTTCGGGAGTAAGCTGCGGTATTGATTACTAGCCCGCATTTCAATAAAAAGGCGGTGGCAATCACGCGGGCAAAGCTCTCGCACGCCCATCCGAAGGCAACCGAGTTCACTGAATATGATGTTGTAAAAGAACCGCACGGATCCTAAGCGGGTGTATTGTTGCCGTGAGAGGATGGCTTTTAAGAAAATGAATTGCCGGTTATTTCTTGAAGAGATCCAGGAAAGCTTGACGATTGCTGTCGACCACCTTGGGAGCGGCGCCGCTTCCCTGCTTTTCAATGAGTACCTTCGCTTCGAACAATGGGCATAGATTGTTTTTGCTTTTATTAACCACCCGGACTGCAACCGGCTTGACGCATTCGTTGAGCGCCGATGGATCAAAATTAAGGCAATTTCTGCAGGTATGAAGGTCCGTATTGCAGTGACTGCATTGATCGGTAACCTGTATCTGATCCATCACCTGTATTTCCGCAGCGCAGTTATTGCATCGGGTAACCAGGTGGAACTTTGTTTCGACCCTTCCGCCGACCCCTTTCTTTCGGGGAGGCAGCTTCGGCCTTTTTTCCCGGTCCGAGTCCATATAACCGGTTTGACGATATTTTCTGGACATTTTACTCCTTGTCCCGATGGATGTCCGGTAAAACACAACGGGAATCGTGCTTTCCGGAATATCGATTTTAATAGATCAAGTCTGCTTTGAAGTACTTCCTGCTATATGTGTTGTCACTCTCTCAGCTGGGGGCTGGAGGGTGTTATGCGGTGACAGCCACCGGAGGCTGAATGGATCCAATTTTCTCGAATAAAAAGTCTGTGGAGCTGCCGCCAAAACTGTTGAATATTTACATTATCACAAGTAAGAGCGAAGGTCGAACACGAAATGATGTTCGAGTTACCATCCAATCCGGCGAAAGATACGGCAAAAACAATGAAATGTCCTGTTTTTCCGCGAAGGCATGGTCTATTCCATGTTTCCGATCTATACTTTATAGTTTTGCAAACGGGAGAACAACAATGTCTGAGGATTCAATAAATTCGCCTTCCGAAAATGCGGCCGGCATCCGGGAGTTTGCTCAATCCGACAACCAGGACGATTTCGTAGCGGCAGTGCGTCTGGCTACCAGCCGTATTCTCACAAGCCTCCACGTCGAGGAAGAACGTCTGGAAGAAATACTGGAAGAAATTGAGAAGAATTCTTTCTATGAGGATATAAAAAATTCATGGGAGGACCTTGAGCCGGAAGAAAGAAACCGGAAGTGGCGGCAACAATTGGAACATATTGTACGAACCGTATATGAAGCCCGTCCCTATTGTCTGCGATGCGGGGATTGCTGCAGCCGGGTAAGTCCTTCCCTGCATCCCGAGGATCTCGGACTTTTAAAGGATGGGATTCTCCGACACAGCGATTTATACGCCATTAGAAAAGGGGAGCCTGTCCTGAATAACATAACAGGAAACCTGGACACTCTCTCGGAAGAGCTGATCAAGATAAAGGAAACCCCCGAGAATCAGCAATGTTGCTTTTACGACACATCGGCGAAAAGCTGCCGGATATACGAGCGGCGGCCGCTTCAGTGCCGCACACAGGAATGCTGGAACCCTCAGGCTCTCGAGGAGCTCTGGAGCAGGGAAAAACTGACCAGGCGCTATTTCCTGAAAGACGATCCCGAATTGAGGGAGTTGCTCGAAGTGCACGAACAACGCTGTTCTACGGAAAAGCTCGACAGTGCCATCAAGAAATTCTGGGAAAGCGGAGAAACTTCTTTACTCGATCCGGTTGTCGAAATGTTAAGCCAGGATTTGATTATTCGGAATTTCTTCACCGAACGGTTGAGACACGGCGCAGAAGAACTTGATTTTCTTCTGGGTCGTCCGCTGGCAAAGGTTGTCGAAGCCTATAAACTGAAAGTGGAAAAAGACGACAACGGCACCTATCACCTTGTCCAGAATGAATAATGCATTAGATTGAAGATTAACAGCACTGCAAATGATGCATATTGGGTTCAACCGCCCATTCCTTTATTCGAGTCAATAATCCGAACATTCATTAGACGCCATATACCGGAGTAAAATCCGAAAACGGGGTTATGGCGATCCCGCTTATGCCATGGGATCGCACCGCGAGGCGGCAAGTCGAATACTCTGACTGTCGCCCTTATTCGTCAGCCTGTTGAATGCATCCCCCCAAGGTTATCTGACCTCTATTGTGCCGTCGAGGCGGATATCGTCGGAAGCCGCGCCGACCATCAGTTTCACAGTCCCTTTCTCCAGGACAAACGCGTGCCGGTCTTGGTTCCAGTAGGTCAGGTCCTCCGCTTTCAGGGGAATGGAAACCGCCATACTTTGCCCGACCGGAATATGTACGCGCTTGAATCCCTTAAGCGCCCTGACCGGCCTTTCAACTTTCGAATCGGGAAAACTCACGTAGAGCTGCAGAACCTCATCGCCGCTTCTTGAACCAATGTTCATTACATTTACTGTTATGTTCAAGGTTTCCCCCTCCTTAATTGTGGACCGGTCCGTCTTCATGTCCCCGTAATCAAAGGTTGTGTAGCTTAGGCCGTGCCCGAACGCGAACAGCGGCTCGTAGCGATCGTACATGTAGGTGCGTCCGTTGCGGATGTTGTAATCCAGAATCGGCGGCAGCTGGTCTATGGAAGCGGACCACGTCTGCACCAGCCGGGCGGCCGGATTTTCAAGGCCGAACAGAATGTCCGCCACCCCGTTGCCAAGCTCCTGGCTGGACTGAGCAACATGAAGAATAGCCGGCACGTTGGCCTTTGACCATGGAATCGCATAAGGGAAACTGGACACCAGGACGAGAACGGTATTAGGATTGGCCGCTCTCACCAGCCGCACAAGATCTTCCTGTTCGAGGGAAATAGCCTGGCGGTCAATCGCTTCCCTGCCGTCACTGGCCACATGATTCTCCGCCCAGCCAAGGCCGTAACTGAGAGGATGATTGCCCACGCATACTATGGCCACATCGGATTTTCTTGCGGCCTCAACCGCCGCATCGGCCCCGTTGTCGGCGGCAAAATGAATCCGGACACCGTCACCGACCCCATTTCGTATTCCGTCCAGAATGGAGACCTTATAGATCGGTGTCCCGGCATACCAGTCGGAAACCACCAGGTCAGCCCTCGGACCGATGACCGCAATCGATTTCAATCTTTGTTTATCCAGAGGGAGCAGGCCTTCATTCTTCATTAAAACAATCGATTGGACCGTTACTTTCCGCGCCAGCTCCGAAGCCTCCGGCTTTGTCCACGGTTTTTCGGTATCTTCGATCCCGATTTTGATATAGGGATTATCGGCCCCGTCGTCCATCAGTCCCAGTTTCAGCATTACCCGCAAAGTGCCCCGAACGGACGCATCGATGTCCTCCTCCTCCACCATTCCCCCTTCCAGAGCCTGCTGGAGATACGGCATATACTGATCCAGAAACATCGTGATGCCGGAGCGAATGCATGCTGCGGCCGCTTCTGTGTAATCCTCAAAATACTTGTGAGAATCCACCAGTCGCTTGAAAGCCCCTCCATCGGTGCAGATGATGCCGTTCTGTCCCCACTCCGCAACGGTTACGCCCTTCAGTACCGGATGTACCGTGCAGGGTATACCGTTGTATTTGTTATAGGCGGCCATGTAGGCACGGGACCCTCCCTGCACGACTCCCTTATAAAAAGGATAGGCATAGTATTCCCGGAAAAGCCGTTCATCGAAATCGGAAGAGTCTACAAAACGGTTATTTTCATTACTGTTTGCCAGAAAATGCTTCATAAGCGACGCGGTCTTCCAGTACCGGGGGTGATCTCCCTGCAGGCCCTTTACATAGGCCACCGTCATTGCAGCGGCAAGAAACGCGTCTTCCCCGTAACATTCCTCCGTTCTTCCCCAGCGGATGTCCCTTCCCAAATCCGCATTGGGGGCCAGCACGATAAGACCGGCCATGCCGTAATCCGCGTTCTGCGTGAGGTAGCGGGTTTCATACGCCTCCCAGGCCGCAACCTGCTCCAGCAGTTCCGTGTTCCACATCTGGGCCAGGCCGATTGCCTGGGGGAATGTCGTTGTCGGTGCTTCCCCTTCTCCTTTGACGGCCCAGTTGGCGGGACCGCTCCATGCCAGCCCGTGGAGCCCTTCCACAATCCGGGTTCCCCGCACTCCCAGCCTAGGGACTCCAGGGAGCATTGGAGAAAGATTGTTGATCTTCTCCTCAAGGGTCATCAGGGAAATCAGGTTATCCAGGCGTGCATCGTCCGTCAGCCCGGTGTCCTGGAAAGGATAGGTTTGCGCCGACAGCGCGAAGCCTAAAATGGCTGTGATCACAATAAGGAAAACTGCATTCATTAATCGGATTATAACGTTCATTTTCCCCTCTCAACGGTTTCCTGCGGCTGGAGTTTTCAATATCGGATTCCGGATCCGTTTTGAAAGGATTATGATGCAAAGCGATTTTCCAGTATAGGAAATTTTCCTTTATTCGCCGGGACAAAGGTCTTAGAAAGGGCTTGAATAAATGAAAGGCGAAGACAGGCGCACCTGGCGACGCCCCTGTCTTCGTATCAAAGGAGAGCATATTTCAGCGAGCAAGACATCGTCAATCGAGTGTGGTGATCATCCTGTTCAACCTGGGTCGCCGGTACAGAGGAATATCGGAGCCCTTATCTAGGGAAAAGGCAATCAGTCTTGCCCGGCCGATTATATTTTTAACGGGAACAGGTCCGAAATAACGGCTGTCCATGGAAATGTCCCGGTTATCCCCCATCAGGAACACATGATCTTCGGGAATCCGACAGGGTCCCCAGTTGTCGCGATTGCCAAAGCCCGGATGAATTCCGCCGGACCGGGCTCCCATGGGAAAGGTTCTTGGGTCCGCATGCTGAGCCTTCTCCGGCAAGGGAAACGGAACTCCATCTACCAGCAGCGCTTTATCCCGAATCCGAACAACCTGCCCGCCCAGGGCGACAACACGTTTCACGTAGGGCACATGCCTGTTAACAGGCGTCCTTACAACCACAATGTCTCCCTGCCGGATTTCTCGAATGCCAGGAAACTTTATTGCAGGTATGGGAAAGCCGAATTCAGTCCAGGGTATCCCGATCCAATCCGGCGTTCTCGGCCCCAAAGTCATTTTGTCCGCAATCACCACTTCTCCCGGCAGGATGGTCCCTTCCATGGAACCGGTGGGGACAAAATAAGCCTGTACAAAGCCCACCTGAATTACAGTCACCGCCGCAATCACACCCAGAATTTCTTTCGTCGCACTAACAATATTTTTCTTCAAAATTCCCATTGCAACTTGCTCCCGGAATATACTTACGGAGCGGGAGACAATAAGTTCCATAAAGATTATCCCGGGAGCGTTGCATATTTCAGGTTAAACGTTGCACTTTAAAAACAATAAGCTTCTTTGAACGTTTGAACGCTAGAGTCTCTTTACTCCTGCTGCTGCAGGGCTTCCAGTTCCGAGTTCAGGCGTTCCCACTGTTGCATGAACCGGTCCAGTTCCGCCTGCAGACCGTCATGTTCCTCCATGGTGGAGCGGAAGAGCTGGTGATCGCGGTAGAGTTCTTCGGAAGCCAGCATCCGATTCAGTACGGCGATCCTGGTTTCATGGACCTGGATTTGCTCCTCGAGTTTTTCTATCCGGTCTCTCACTTGCTGAATCTTTATCGGATTCACTCTTTTCTTTTGAGTTGGCGCCGGCTCCGGATTTTCATCCGTCCCGCAAGACGGCACGGTCGCATCCGCCTTGTCCGGTGGAATTCCCTGCTGCAATTCCAGCACAGCTTTTTTGAGGAGGTATTCCTCGTAATTGCCGAGGTAGGGAACCGCCGTGCGGTCGCCGATTTCCAGAACGCCCGTAGCCAGGCCGTCGAGAAAATATCTGTCGTGGCTCACGAAAACAATCGTTCCCTGATAATCCTGCAGCGCGTCCATCAATATGTCCTTGGACCGGATATCGAGGTGATTGGTCGGCTCGTCCAGAAGCAGGCAATTGGCCGGAGACAGTAGGAGCTTGCAGAGTACGAGGCGGCTCCTTTCTCCGCCGCTCAGCACCGAAACCGGTTTTTCTACAGCATCCCCGGAAAAAAGGAAGCACCCGAGAAGCGTGCGAAGCTGGGGCATGATATAGTCCGGCGCCACGGAATACACTTCATCCCATACGGTTTTGGAAGAAGCCAGAAGGTCGTCCTGATCCTGGGAAAAATAGGAAACGATGACATTGTGCCCCAACTTCCTGGTTCCTTCCGTAAGTGCCAGGCGCCCCGCAAGTATTTTCATCAATGTCGATTTCCCAGCTCCATTGGGGCCGACCAGGGCGACACGCTCCCCTTTTTCCAGGATATAATGCAGACCCTCAAAAACAGGTGTGCCACCATAACCGGCACAAACGCCGGACAGCTCGATGACATTCCGTCCTGTACGGGGGCCTTCGGGGAACCGCAGGTGAATCGGCTTTGATTCCGGCGGAACTTCAATTAGCTCCATACGTTCCAGGTCTTTCAAACGGCTCTGGACCTGGGCTGCTTTGGTCGCCTTGTAGCGGAACTTGTCGGCGAATGCCTTGATCCGGGCGATCTCCTTCTGCTGTGCCTCATGCGCAGCCCTGAGTTTCTCCAGCCTCTCCTCCTTCTGGTGAAGGAACTGGGTATAATTTGCCTTATAAAAATGGACGGAACGGTTTCTGATCTCCAGGACACGCCCGACAGTCGCATCCAGAAAGAACCGGTCGTGGGACACCAGGACAATGGCATGCGGGTAAGTCTTCAGGTAGTCCTCGAGCCAGTTCCGGGCCTCGAGATCGAGGTGGTTGGTAGGTTCGTCCAGGAGAAGCAGGTTTGGCTTACGGAGCAGGAGTTTCGCGAGGGCCAGGCGCATTTGCCATCCACCGCTGAATTCCTCACAGGAACGGCCCAGATCCTCCCTGGAAAACCCCAATCCCATCAGAACCGATCCCGCCTTGGCCTCAATCGAATACCCCCCCAGCAGCTGAAATTGCTGGGTAATCATGGAATAGCGAGACATTTTCTTCTCGTATTCCGGGCCCGAATGCCGCATATCGGCAAGTTCGTTCTCCAGCTGTCCAATCTCTTTCTCCAGCATCCGCACCAAATCAAAAACGGAAAGAACCTCTTCAAGAATCGTTCTCCCGCGTGCAAACAAGCCGTCCTGCGGCAGGTATCCAAAAGTCAGGCTCCGGGCGCCGACAACCTCCCCTTCGTCGGCGGACGTAATGCCGGCAATCATTTTCATCAGTGTGGACTTTCCGGTTCCATTGTCACCGACAAGACCGATCCGTTCCTGCTCGTTAATTTGAAAATCCAGGGAGCGAAACAGCCATTCGCCGCGAAATGCTTTACCAAGGCCCTTGATTTGAAGCATCTTTTCTCCAAAAATGGATTATTCTAACATCCGCGATGTGCCGAGCACAGACTAATGCGCTTTATTTGCGGCGAATCCGGCAGGATCGGATGCGCAGGGAAAGTATATTTTCATGGAGATTGCACGTGACACCCAACAAGCACGCGGTAGCTCTCGCCAGCGGAGGCATTGACTCCAGCACAGCCATGGCTATTGCCATAAAGCAGGGATTCTTGATTCATGCCTTGAGTTTCGACTACGGACAACGTCACCGGTGCGAACTGGACGCTGCAAAAAATGTGGTACGGTCGCTGGGCATTGAGGACCATGTCATCGCGCCTATCGACCTCAGGGCTTTCGGCGGCTCCGCGCTGACGGACGATATTGACGTGCCGAAAAACAGGGATATATCAAGGATTTCAGACGGAATTCCCGTAACGTATGTACCTGCGCGAAACACCATCTTCCTCAGCTTCGCCCTCGGGTGGTGTGAAATTCTCAAGGCACAGGACATATTCCTGGGCGTGAATGCGATCGATTACTCGGGATACCCCGACTGCAGGCCGGAGTTCCTCGAAGCCTATGAACATCTGGCCAACCTGGCGACGAAAGCCGGTGTCGAGGGTTCCTCCCGCTACAGGATCCACGCACCCCTTCTCCAAATGAGCAAAGCGGAAATTATCCGGGCCGGGAGCGAAGCCGGTGTGGATTTCGCCCTCACGCACAGCTGCTACGACCCTTCCCCGGAAGGTCTGGCCTGCGGCGCATGTGACTCCTGCATCCTGCGCCGTAAAGGATTCGAGGAAACAACGATTCCGGACCCAACCCGGTACAGGAGTTAGACAATTATGGGCGAAATTACCCGGCCGCTCCCGGTCAAACTCTTCGTAGGAGTGCTGACTTCCATTCCGGATATTCTTTCCGAAGCCGAAAAGCGGCTGTCGGCCTTCTACGGATCCGTCGACACCCGAAGCCAACCTTACGCTTTCGACTGGACCCGTTATTATGAAAAAACCATGGGAAGTCCCATTTATCGCTATTTCATGAGTTTCGAAAACCTTATAAAACCGGAATCGATCGCGGAAATCAAAGCGGCGACGAACGAACTGGAATCGGCCTTTGCTTCCAAATGGACCGCGGTTTCTCGTCCCATCAACCTGGACCCGGGTTATATAGAAGAATCAAAACTGGTGCTGGCTTCCACGAAGAATTTCTCTCACCGGATATATTTGTCGCACGGCATCTACGCGGAAGTTACCCTGCATTATGAAAAGAGTGGAGCCTGGCGGGCGTTTCCATGGACCTTCCCCGACTATGCCGCAGACAACTATCACGCCTACTTCATTTCTCTGAGAGGCCTGTACAGAGAGCAGCTAAACCGCGGTCATAATACGGGGACTGTCAAACCATCGTATTTTGATTAAATTGCACTATTAAAATCCTTAATGGCCCATCGTATCATTTTGGCGAAATTTATCTATTTTTACTCACTGAACAAATTTTTTTCGGAACTTTTTTCTTTTTCCCGTGTTTGATTATAGACAAGGTGTTGAAACCTCATTCCCAAAGCTGTTCACCACCAAAAGGGGCTGAAGCCCTATGGTTTTAAGAGTTTCAGCCTCTTTCCGTTCGCTCGGCAGCAAGGGTTGCATCTACGCTAAAATCTGTATCAAAAGAAGGCTGTGTCCCTGACGTCAAGGGCGCGTGTAATAAACGTATCGAAGTCTTCATTAATGGGGGATGCTGATACCGGCGGGGCGGAGCTAATAAGTAAAACCACAAATCTACCGACCGAAATCCAGTAATTCCTGGAGTCACCAATGTCCTCGCCGTTTGAGGAAGATTAAAATTCCCTGTTGCGGGTATATCGCATTACACTTGTATCCGAACGTTTTATCGAAATAATTCAATAACCTTTATCAAATGAAAGAGTTCAGGAAACGCAACATCCCTCAAACACAATGATAGGGTCATGATCTGTTTTCAGCGCTTTGTTTCTTTCCATCTCCGTGAATAGGGAATCTTGGCAATCAACTTATGAGTATGAAAACGGCTCATAGTTCGACTGACTTTTACGCTTTTGCACTTGGAATTATTGGCAAGATTTCTTGAATGTAGGAAGTCTTCCGATGCGCCGGAAATGCAGCCGTCCTTTCCTTTTTGTCAGCCATTGGACCGTATTCGAGTTTAGACGCTGCAAAGGATAACGAAATATTAAAAACCAAAGGGTGACGGCGAGGAAAAACCAGTTGCCTGGAGATACGCAATCAGACATCCACTCAGCCGAAATGCAATCCAGCCCAGCAGGCCGAAAGAAAAAACAATAGCCAGTAATCCATATATCAGCAGTATTCTTGCCTCGCGCCGGGTGATCTCGGCC
>DKBB01000005.1 GCA_002451015.1 Acidobacteria bacterium UBA6911 | reverse complement strand
GAACTCAGCCTGAAACGGTTCATTTGAAATATATCAGCCTTGAATTGGAGGAGTTTCTTCTACAACGGCGGTTTATTTGTTTTACGGGTACCCATATTGCCTTTTGTAACGACGAAACTGTAAAAATATTCTTGAGGATAATATTAATTTAAAGCTTTGCGGATACTCTTCATCGGGCATTTTTATGCGCGGGCTCTCACACATTCCGCTGCTTCGATGATACTATGTAACTCTCATGAAAAAATTCTATCTTCCCCGGATAATGCTGTCCGGAATCAGCGGTGATTGCGGGAAAACCCTGGTCAGTCTCGGAGTTGCGGCAGCCTGGCGTCGAAAAGGACTAACGGTCGTGCCTTTTAAGAAGGGACCGGACTACATCGATCCCGCCTGGTTGGGAATTGCGGCCGGCAAGCCTGCTCGCAATCTCGATACCTGGATGATGGGTCCCAGAGTGGTTGCAGAGTCCTTTACGAAGCATGCCTCCACCGACGGATTGAATCTGATTGAGGGGAATCGAGGCTTGTATGACGGAGAGGATGCCGGGGGGACGCACTCATCGGCCGAACTGTCGAAATTGCTCAAGGTTCCAGTAGTCGTCATTATCCCGACGGTCAAGATCACACGCACTGCGGCCGCCCTGGTGCTGGGACTCAAGTCGATGGATCGCGATGTCGCTCTGGCAGGGGTGATTCTGAACCGTGTCGCAACATCGCGCCAGGAGGCGTTGATCCGATCCTCCATTGAAGAAAGCACCGGAATTCCCGTGCTGGGGGCGATCCGGCGGTTCTCGGGAGAACTGCTGGCGAGCCGACATCTCGGTTTGGTGACACCGGAGGAATGCAGTCGGAGCAGGGAATCGATTGACAGGGCGGCGGACATTGTCGAGGGGTCGGTCGATCTGGAGAGATTGTCCCTGATTGCGGGAAAAACGGAGCCGATTGAAGCGCAGGAAAAGAGACCCGATAAATCGTTCACTCCAGCGCCGGGCTTGAAAATAGGAATTTTCCGCAGTTCCGCCTTCACCTTCTATTACCCGGAAAATCTTGAAGAGATCGATCGTTATGGGGCATTGAAGATCCCGGTCGATCCGGTGTGTGACAGCGCATTGCCTGAAGACCTGGACGCCCTCTACATCGGCGGCGGATTTCCGGAGACACATGCGACCGTGTTGTCGGCCAACGAGTCTTTCCGCCGATCAGTTTTTCAGGCCGCACAGCGGGGATTGCCGATATGGGCGGAGTGTGGGGGGCTAATGTTTCTCTGCCGGTCGGTGCATTGGCAGGGCAGCCGGTATCCGATGGCCGGGATTTTCCCGGCGGATATTGTGCTGGATCGGAAACCTGCCGGGCATGGTTACGAGGAAGTAGTCGTGGACCATCCAAATTCCTTTCTGTCGACCGGCACCGTGCTGCGCGGGCACGAATTCCACTATTCGAGGCTGGAATCGACGGGAACCATCAACACTATTTTCAAGGTAAAAAGAGGTGTCGGGACGGGAAACGGGCGCGACGGCATGATATATAAAAACGTGGTGGCGAGTTACCTGCACCTGCATGCTCTCGGATCGACTTCCTGGATCGAAGGCCTGTTGCGTGCTGCAGGGGCATCGGAATCGAACGATGCGTAAGGCTCAGCTTTCCTGTTCGATGCTTACAATCCGGCAGGTGTCGACCTTGTTTACACCTGCAATATTCCCCGCTATTTCGACTGCATGACCTGTCAAATCTGGGGAGAGTTTCCCTTCGAGGTACACTGTGGCAGTGCTGGTGTCGGCTTCGACTTCAATATCGTATGAAGCCAGACGGGGATCCGCCAGAAGCTCCGCCCTTGTTCTGGCAGCCATAAGCATGTTTTCCATTGTTTTTTGATTCTGGTCCGATTCTGAATATTTTTTAAGCCTGGCGGCGGTGGCGGCAATTTCCACGGCGGTGTCGATATTCATGTTTTCCAGATTAAGGGTCAGGTCGTAGAGTATTGGATTCAGCCAGTCCACGCCGTAAAGGAAAAGGGTCCAGGCTCTGCGCTGGGCATCGATTTTTTCGATATAATTGGATGCTTCCTCGCGGGTCATTTTTCCACGTTCAATCAGCATCCGGATACGGAATTCAAAGGGAGCGATAAGCCGGATCGTAAGCACATCAGGAATGTCCCGGAGCATTAAATGCCCGACATTGCCGAGGTAAATAACATCCTGCATCTGGATGTATTCATACAGTGCTACCTGAAAGAAGGCGATGTAATTCCGAATATCCTGTTTGAAATCGTCCGAGAAGGTAGGAGGCCCGAAAAGGAATTTTTCCAGCTTCGCCGCTTCAACTCCGAACTTGGCGGTTCCCTGGAGGATGTCTTCCCGTCTGACGAGTTTGTAGTTCAGTTTTTTTGCCAGGCCCTCGGCAAGTAATAAACCGCCGGTTGCGGAACCCCTGGAAATAGTGATGATGGCCATTTTCCCCTCGCCTGAAGTAAGGTGCCAGAACAACAAATTCAAATGAATCCGCACTCCAAGCCTGTTCAGCGGGATCTTTTTGCGGATCAGATTACCGGATATGCCCCTGCCAGTATTCAGGACGTCCTGTCGTGGAAAATCCAGCCCGATTCGATTAACCGAAAGGCGTTTTTCCGAAAGGACTGTTTTCGGTTTCCCCTCCCGTTCGTGCCGCATTGAGACGTTTCAGGACGGAACCGCAGCAATCCTTTGCGTGTTCAGTATGGGTGCATGCCCGACATGGCCTCAATGCCATACTTCCTTCCCTGATGGCGACTTTACCAATCCTCCGCCGATGCCGGGACGAAGGAATTATTCTGAAAAACCTTCACGGACTGAAAGGGTGATCTTATAGAAGATGGTGACCATCAAAAATCCAAGCGCCCAGATCCCCAAAGTTATTGTGATTTCGATTAGCGTGGGGGCATACTCCGTGATAGCTCCCAGCGGTGATGGAATAAACCCACCGACAATCAGGCCGAGACCCTTATCGATCCAAAGCGACACAAAAACGATTACGCAGACTACCGGCAGCCACTTCTCGTTGTTTCTAATTTTCGCTGTTACCAGCAGCAGAAGGGAAAGCACGGCAAGAATGGCCGATGTCCACATCCACGGCACCAGGGCATTGTGCCCTTCCAGGCCGACGAACAGATACTGGAAGTGTTCCATATGCTCCGGTATGCCGCTGTAGAATGCTGTAAAGACTTCCATCAGCAGAAAGAAAACATTCAGGATCATTCCATAGGTAACAATGACGGCGAGTTTCCGAAGCGCTTCCTGCCCTACGTCGTAGCGCGTCAGTTTCCGTATTAACAGGCATAAAAGAATCAGCAACGCGGGCCCGGCAGCGAAAGCCGACGCAAGAAAGCGCGGCGCCAGGATAGCCGTCAACCAGAAGGAGCGCCCGGGAAGACCGCTGTAAAGGAATGCGGTGACCGTATGGATGCTGATGGCCCAGGGGATGGAAATGATGATGACGGGCTTGATCCATTTCGGTGGAGCGATGCCCTTCCGTTCCGCACTCAGGGTAATCAGTGCAATAACCGCATTGAGCAGGAAGTATCCTCCGAGGGATATCATATCCCAGAACATGGGGGAATTCGGTGTCGGATGCAGCATCACATTAATGACTCTGGAAGGCTGCCCCATATCGACGAAGATAAAAAGCATGCACATGGTTACGGCGGAAATGGCTAGAAATTCCCCGAGAATCGTGACCTTGCCAAAAGTTTTATAGTTATGCAGGTAGTAGGGAAGGACCACCATGACCGCCGAAGCGGCGACCCCTACGAAAAAGGTGAACTGGGCGATGTAGATGCCCCATGTGACATCCCGGGTCATTCCCGTGATGCCAAGTCCTACATCCAGTTGCCGGAGGTAGGCAAGGGATCCCAGGAAAACAACGGCCAACAGGCAGAGAATCCAATACCAATACTTCCGACTTCCCGTTAGTGCTTTTTCAAACATGAACATGAGAAGCGCCTCACACGATATAGAAGATCTCGGGTTTGGTGCCGAGTTCCGGTTTCCGCCGGATGGCGTATTCAGACTCCAACAACTGCCTGATTTCCGAGCCGGCAACGTCTAGATCACCAAATAACATAGCATTCTGCGGGCAGGCTTCAACGCATGCCGGCAGTTTCCCTTTGGCGAGCCGCGATTCGCAGAATGTGCATTTTTCCACGACACCCTTGGTTCTGGTTGGGAACTCCGGGTTCTGCTGCGCGATGTTCGGTCTGGGATCCGTCCAGTTGAAGCTGCGAGATCCGTAGGGGCACGCGGCCATACAGTACCGGCAGCCGATGCAGCGGTGCCAGTCCATCGTTACGATCCCGTCCTCCCGCTTCCACGTTGCCTGTGCGGGGCAGACTCTTACGCAGGGCGGATTATCGCAGTGGTTGCAGAGAAGGGGAACCTGCAGGTGTTTGATTTTGGTGGCCTGATATTCATTATGATCGGAAGGAAAAGCCTTTTGAAACGATTCTTTCCAGATCCACTCGACCCCACGGGCTTTGTCGTCAATATCGGGAACGTTGTGGTACCGATGGCAGGCGTCGATACACTTCGTGCAACCCTCTTCCTGAGCGCATTTATCCAGGTCGATGACCATTGCCCACCGGTCTGCAGTCAGCGCCTGGGGCGATCCCTGTGGAGTGGATTGCATGGCTCCGGCAATCGGCTGCGCGAATCTCTCTCCGGTGACCGCCAGCATGGAGATTCCCGTAAGCTTTAAAAACTTCTTTCGGCTGATAATCATCGTGCGCTCCGCTGAATTTGTTCCGGATCGATGTGGCAGTCCCAGCAGTATGGGTTCTGCACACCCGCATAGTTATGGCAACGGTCGCAGAAATCCGCTTTACTGGCATGACACTGCGCAAGGCATGTGTTCGTTAGTCCGATATTGAAAGTCCTGCCGTCATTTGCAGTGTATGTCCGGATGTTTTCCCGTACCATATTCTCGCGCCAGTCGAGCAGCAGCTGCATGTGGGAGCTTCTCATAAACTCCGTCGGTTCCACGCACTGCGTTTCATTCTCGGGAAGTTCGAGTTCCGGCATAGATTCCGGCATCCCCCCTACCAAGTTATAGGTAAAGGGCAATGTAATGACAGCCAGGAACACCAGCAGGCCAATATAGATGAGGCTTCGATCACGCATCGGTTGTCTCAGCTCCTGATTGTTCCATTTCATCTCCGCGCAAATCNNTGCACTCCGCCGACTTCGACTCCCGGCACCCAGTATTCCAGAAGGCCCGGCAGCGTTGCTTTGTCAATAGCGCAAATGCACGACAGCATATTCACGTCGAACTTGTCTTTGACGTATTTGACCGCATTTGCCCGCGGGAATCCTCCCCGCATCCTCATTTCAAGATTCTCGTCGGTGCCCAGACCGGCGCCGCTGCCACAACAGAAGGTCTGCTCGCGAATCGTGTTCTCGGGCATGTCGTGGAAATGATTGCATGCATTGCGCAGGATGTATCTGGGTTCTTCCAATAAGCCCATCGCCCTGGCCGGGTTGCAGGAATCATGGAAGGTAACTTTCCTGTGGTCGTTCCGGCTGGGCTCGAGTTTCAGTTTATTGTGCCTGATGAGATCGGCGGTGAATTCGCAGATATGGACCATCTTTGTGGAAAGGGCATTATCAAACCGGGTGCCCGTTACGGGCGATACCGGCTCCTCGAGGAAATCGGCCGGCCCGTTCATGGTGTCCATGTATTGATGCAACACCCGCCACATGTGTCCGCACTCGCCGCCGATAATCCACTTCACTCCCAGCCTTTTCGCTTCTGAGTAGATCTTGGCGTTCAGTCTTTTAATCATCTCATGGGATGAAAAAAGGCCGAAGTTGCCTCCTTCGCCGGCGAAAGCGCTGAAGGTGTAATCCAGGCCGATTTCATGGAACAGCAGCATGTATCCCAG
>DKBB01000015.1 GCA_002451015.1 Acidobacteria bacterium UBA6911 | reverse complement strand
CCATGGCTTTTTCCTTGGGAAGAAACTCCGACCGTAGGTCGGAGTTTCTTCCTAAAGAAAAAGCCATGGGGCTTCTGCCCCCGAACTTCCGACTGCCATGCATCCCCAGCCTTTGGCTGGGGCATTGCGGCTATTTCCCGCAAGTGCTTTCGCTTATCACTATAGTAGTGCGGCAATGTTACCATTGTGTTACCGATCCTATACGGTATTGTAATTAATTAAGGCGAGCCGCTGGCTCGCCTTCTGCGAAACCGTGAACGCCTTGAGAATTTCGTGGCTGGAACACAAATGATTTCAAGCTTATTCATGGATTCCGATCCTTTGACCCGAAGCCTTGACTGAGGCTGTCGTGTTATTGCGCGAGGAATCCATTGAAATAGTAAGAATTTCACGTCGGGGCCCGCAAAGGGCGTCTCATTCATTCTGGACGAATGAGCGTGTCCTCCGTCCGTTAAGATATCGGATCCGTTGCTAACATTCAAATCGGTAGCCTACGTCGCGGATTGTTTTGATAAAGACAGGGCTATCCGGGTTTTTTTCGATCTTATTGCGCAAAGTGTTAATGCAACGATCAACACTGCGGTTGTTCACCAGGATATCGTAACCCCAGACATGTTTGAGGATCTGGCGCTTCTTTTTCTTAAAATTCTTATAGAGCGCCTCCGAGGGAGCCAGTGCATCGTTTCCCCTTCCCCGGTTTACGAGAATGCGACAGTCCCTGGGTATCCCTTTTCTGTGTAAATCTGAAACGCTTGCCTCTTTTAGCATGGTTCACCCTTGAACACTCTTCATAAATCCCATAATGGCGGAATTCCTGTTATCGGTGGGTATATGAGTCTCTATCCCGGCACCGAGTGGTCCGATTGGCCTGGACGGCTTCCAGGATACAGCCCGGAACTCGTGCCGCTTGCAGACTAAGCTAAGGCGTTCCCGGCGAAACTTCACCGGGCTCAACCGGGGGTTTGGCTGTCTCCTGAAGGTACGCATGATACCCGTCGCGCAGTGCCAGTAGCGTATTCTCCAGAAGTCCGCTGGAGATTTTCTTTACAATGGGTCTTACGAATAACGCCAAACTGGGAATACCACGGCTCAGGGTAAGGGACTCCAGCGTTACTACCACACCATTTCCGTCCTGTTGAAAACGCCAATAGGAATTGAGTCGCCACATGAATCCGTTGTCCTTGCCCTCGGGCTTTTCTCTTTCCCCGTCTTTTCCCGCCTTGTCCAGTTCAAGGATACGGGTCGTTCGTGATGCGCTTGAAACACGCCGTGCACTGTGCCTCCTGTAGCGCACTTCGTGTGTCGTATTGTAACGGACAGTGACCCAGAGCGTCGCCTGTTTGAGCCGGTAGAAAAACTTGAATTCATCGCCGTCCCGAGCAATGAGCCTGGACCGCTCGACATCGTCAAAATATCGCTCGTGAATATCATAGCTCTGGACGAAAGGTATGAGGGTGTCGAGCTTCGCGTTATTTATGCGTACGCTCCCCAGCCAGTGACTTATAGTTCCTTCCGGCACTTCAATCTTCTTTCCGCGCCCGTCTCGGGTCTCAAGGCTCTCGACACAAACGTTCCCTTTCGCCACTTCTTTGCGGCATTCCGCGGCGTCCCCCTGCGACATGAATTCCGTAACCAGAAAGCGGCTCTTATCCTCAAGCTCTGCATCGATTCGAGATTCAGTCCGTGCAACGTAATGCCGCCACGCCTCGACCGTCTGGGGTTTGAGTTCGGCGCCGGGTGCTGAGGAGGAGAAAAGAGGGAAAAACAATAGGAGCAAAATACAGGCCGAATAATGGCAAATCTTATTCATGGATTCCCGCTGGGAATATCAAAGCCTTATCAAGAGTCCCTGCCCATCGCAACGTTGTTACCCCATCGCATTCCGAATTTTTAACTCACTCACAGATTGGAGGATTCATGGTTCGGCATATTCCGCCAGGGACTCTTCGGCTTTTTTATATACCTTGTCAATGCCAACCAGAGTCTGATTGTGAAGAGCTCTGTACAATTTTTCCAGTCTGGATTTTGCCTTCGGGGCATTCTTCCCGTTCACTAATTCGGCCATAGCATAGTAAAGCATGGCCGCTTCTATCTCTTTCTGTTTATCGAAACATCTTCCGATTTGGTAGTAGGCCTGGTCGTATTGCTCGGGTTGGATGCTCTTCTTGATGTACGTAACTGCCGCGTCACAATCTTCCTTATCCAGAAAATCGCTGGCGATAATGTGGTAGCCGGCCCGGCGAACCGTCGTCAGCTGGCCGTGGTTGCTTGTCCCCCTTTGTTCCGCCAAATCGGCGGACTCCAATGTAAGCTTCGCATATTTTGCGGCCTGGGAAAGGTTCCTGTCTTCATAAAATTTAGTCATGCAATCATAGCGAAGCATGAAATCATCATCGAACTCAGGAATTTTGAAAAGCCTGTCCGCCCATTCAATTCTTTTGTCAAGATTTTCCGTCTTCTGGTAGCAATTGTGAATTTCCTTGGCCAGGCTGGGGGATGGGTTCATTTCATAGATTGCTTCAAGGGACTCCCCACACTTGTCAAATTTATGCAAGTTCGTCGCTGCCTCGGCAATAAAAACAAGGGCTTCCCTGTCTTTCGGGTGGATTTTCAGCCATTTCTCCGAAAGAGATTCCAACAGTGCGTATTTTTTCTCTTGCCACAATTCCTTCAGCAAACTCTTGTAATCATCATCGATGTATCCGATCAAATTCGAATCGGGATACTTTCTGTCAAACTCAATCAGTAACGCAGCGCGTTTTTCTAAATCAGGCTCATTCCGGGCGGCATGGTAATTATTATGAGCATTTTCAATTATCTTTATTTCTTCAAAATCGGATTTCCGCATGAGGGCCGATTCGGGGTACTTCTGATAAAACTCGAACAGCTTTGTCGCGCGTTTCCCGGGATCCGTTTCCCTCCTGGCAGCGCGATAGGCGTTTTCTTCGGCTTCGTCAATTAAATAATCTTGCCCCTCCCCGGCGGAGGCAGAATCAGACTGCGTCTCATAAGCAGGGGCACAGTTGCCGGCATTGGAGTGGAAAAAAATTCCGGATAATGCCAAGAGCCCAACTGCCAACCTGGATAGGTTCTGAAGAATAGAAATGATTTTCACTCCAGGGGGACACAGTACTTTTTTGGCATGGGAAGAATGAACGGCAGCTTTAAAATCTTGTCCTCCGTCGAAAATTTCCGTTGGTCTCTGATAAGATGCCTTATGTAACAATCCTATAGTCTGCATAATGACTCCTTATCTTGAATGCCATCCACAGTTTGAGGATTATTGTCTGGCGGACACCCTGTATCTTCACCTTACTTCTTTTACGATCGCGGAATGAGTTCCGTTCTCCACGATCATGGACATAAACGTCTCCCAGAAAACGAACGTGGATGGTATCTGGAAAACCTTTTTATAGTATGGGTTTATTATAAGGGAAAAAACGGATTTCAGAGATGAAAATCATTACATTCTTGTTCGCCAATGCCCGATTGTCTAACTCATTGGGGTAATAACGCAAAAAAGCGGGAAGACTGTCAGCCTTCCCGCTTTAGAAGCCAAACATACTGCAACCCTATCGTACGCTAAATACGTATCCGGATGGGAAATCATGGTCCACATGATTTGAAATGATCGATACTTTGACGCGGCCGGACTTAATCGGCGTCGCCGAAAGGATATCCTCGCCGTCTTGAGTGACGGCATCAACTTTCATGGCGCTAATGGCATGCAGGGGCATCGCATTGGGAATTGCCGGCTCAGGATAGCGTGCTGTCGGCACCCACTTGGTGTCTATGGTGACAACGCCGATTCCGTTATTGAAAATACCATCGGTTACAGTCCAACCAGTGGTTGTCCAGCCGTCCTCTCCCGACTCCACGTCATCGAAGAAACCAATTTCAGGAATAACGATGTCGTCGACGTACATTCCTCTCTCGCTGACGAAAGCATCCTGCCAGCTGGTAAAGTACAGATCAATAGCATGCCCGGCGAACGGGGTCAGATCCATCGAAACCGGAATCCAGCCACCACTGTTCCCCGTAAAAGCGTGCCAACGACCAGCGGTTTCATATGCTGTGGGTTCACGTTCATCGGGCGTGTTGGGATTGTCTTGAGAGTAAAATACGTAATTCACCGTCCCTGCGGCATCCAGCGTGTACCATTCTCCCGTGACCCGATCATGGACCTCTACATAGGCATAATCCCAGTCCGCCTCTATTTCGTAGGAAGCGTAGAAATTGAGAGTAGCCCCGCCTGAGGGAATGTCAAAGGTCTGATAGAAACTGCGCCAAGCCCAGTTTTCAATACCGGAGTGCCATTCATAGGAGCCGCTGTAGGCCGGTGTGCCGACGAAATCATCCCCGTCAATGTATGCTGCGGCTGCCTTGGAATTGGTAAAGCGATAATAATGGGCCGTGTAGGGCAGCGGATCACCCAACCAATAGGAAGGAAATTCAAAGCCCGCTTCGTCAGGCGGCCCCCACCAGAAATTGCCCAAGGCATATTCGATGGTATAGCCCCAGGAATCTATTGATCCAATGTCGAGTGTGTCGTATCCATACTTGCCGCCGGCTTTCCGGGTATCATCCACGTAGTTGGCGATTGTCCAATTATCAAAAATCTCATCAAAGGTTTGCTTGCCGCCGAATGCTCTCAAGGTTTTTTCTATCCCTTCGATGCCGTTGGTCTGTTCCTGCACCAGTGCGGACGTAAACGCGGCTCCGCCATATTTTTCATAGAGATACAGCTGGAAAAGGTAGCTTGCCCCGTAATCCTCCAGACCGCCCCCCCAATAGGTAAGTGCCGTAAAAGGGTGGTACACCATGTAATACGCGATGTGGCCTTGAGAGTGGCCATAACCGCAAAGGTATCCGGACAAATCGGCCAGACCTTCATCCACCCAGGAGGGTTCGTCGGGATCGATGTCGAAGTGGACCAAATGCTCGAACTCGTGGGCGAAAGTTCCCTCATACAGATAGGGCCGGTCGGCATCGGGGCCTATACGATTGACCCAGTCAAATGTGTCGATGTGCATTATGTTCTTATTATTATCGGCACTCTCACTGGCCGAGAAATAGCCGGCCACATACGAAGTCGCATTTGGATCGTAATAAGCCTCATCCCGGATATTAAGAATAAGGATCCAAACCTTCTGGCCTTCATCACCCCGCGGCAACGGCTCTCCAAAGACGGCGCCTACGGTGGGGTATATGTTGTTGTCAAATTCTGCCAGCATGTACATAAGCTGGTCCGGCGTCAAAAGGTCTTCGCTTCTCAACCAGGGCTCAGAATCATCGCCGATAGGATTGGCAAAGTGATAGTTGGTTCCGTCGAAACTGTCATAGGCATCTTTGGGAATGAGAATAATCCCATGCGCGCCATCCAATACAACGACGAATTTTTCGTCATATCCCATGCCTAAGCCACTATCACTAACGTTGAATGTAAACTCGTCGCCGATTACAGCGGGTTCTCCATCGGAGGAAATATTCGTCGCGATAGCCGATCCCACCTGGGCGGCATACGTGCGGAGGGAGATCTCTTTCTCCCCCAGCATTTCAACACTCAGATCCATGGGATCCGGGCCGCTGGGTGCCATGTCGTTGCGGGGAAATTCCATTTGCTGCCCGTTAAGGCCAACTGGAACAGCAACTGTCAGTAGCCCGACCAAGCCCACCAGCACAACAGTGTCTTTCAAAATATCTTTAGCTTTTCGTTTCATGTTTTGCGTCCCCCATGCAGAAGAAACAGGATTTTATTGTGACATTTATATTTGGTAAAGTAGCTAGAAGCATCCTCCGCGTTATTCCAAGAATCGCCGACTTTTTTATAATCCCTCCACATTTTGCACTGGTTTCGGGTTGTGCCTGGATCATTAAAATGCCATCCAGACACAGACCTGTAAGGATGCAGGTATTCCGAGAAGCCTATAAGGATTTTTATTTCAAATTTTCAAGCATTCTATTGAAAGAACCGGAATTCTGTCAACATGTTATTAACTTATTACTATTCCGATTCCAAAAGGAGGGTCGGCACCCTGCCGTATATATATGTCGGCATAACCGAAATAACAGGCGATATCCGGCTAGTCTGTATTATGGATTACGATTTAGGATTTTTTTGTTAATGAGGTGGATCGGATCGAACCTATGGGCAAAAAACCTTTTGACCCCAAAGTGTTCCCCATCTCTTCGGGATGGATCCGGTTTCAATGGCGGAGGAAGTAGATTCGAACCCGCGAGGAGCCTGCACCCCGAACGGTTTTCAAGATCTTTTTATAATGGCCGTATACCTTGCAATAAATAGACTTATAATTGGATATAAAAATGCCGGCTTTCTGTTCTTTATGGTTTTGTCAGGTATTTTTAGATCCGACAATGAATGTCTTGATTAAAGTCAAAAGCATATTTGAAGAAAATATCCACCGACAAAATTTGGATTTCCCAAGGCATTCGATATATCCACTTCAAGACCGGTATCGGGAGATGGCTTTAAAGATTTTTTGAAGTTGAGATTGGTTTTCATCTTCAGACGCGGGTTTTTCTGATTTGAAGTTATAAGGTTTAGATTCCGTTTTAATTTTCAATCGGTCTCCGTCCAAAGAAAAATCGATCTGATCGTAACTTAAATCAAAACGGTGGCGATTATTATCTGAAATATAGGAAAGAGTATTGTGTGTTACCGTGAGAGTCCCGCTGCAGCTACCGATGATATGATCGTGTACGACGCGGAATTCATAAACAGGCAAAGGTTTTTTACTTTTAGACGTCTTCGGAGCTTCCGGGGGCAGTATCGGTTTAACCGTTTCGGGTATCGGGCTCTGGATCTCCTTTGCAGGAGAATTGGGTGTCGATGCCTTGTAGCTTTCAAACATCCCTACTGTAAAATATAGGATTATGGTTGCGGTACCGATTAAAATTAATAACCTGTTTACTCTGACCTTTCCTCTCAACTTTTCGATCCATTTTTGTTGCAATCCCGGTTTGATCAATGGATAGATTGAAGTTTCGAAACGGTCAGGAACGTGTTTGATATCACCTTCATCCTTTGGCGTAACCGCCCGGGTATCCCCTTTAGCCGATACGAATTCTTTCTTTAATAACGATTCGACTTTATCTTTACTTACGGGTTCGGAAAAAAGAAATCCCTGCCCGTACTCGCAATCGAGAGAGCTGATCCTATCCAGTTGCCCCTGATTTTCAATTCCCTCAGCGATCACACGCAATCCCAATTGATGCGCCAGGCTACATATGGACCGAACAATCTCCCTTGCATCTTTACTGGTTTCAAGGTTTTTCACGAAAGATTTATCGATTTTCAAATAATCCAATGGGAACCGACAAAGATGAGCGAAAGATGAATAGCCTGTACCGAAATCGTCCAGTGCTATCCGCGCGCCGGTAACGCGCAACTGCATGAGAATCCTGTTGGCTGCTTCCGGATTCTCCATCACTCCTCCTTCGGTCAACTCTAAAACCAGACCGTTGGCATCATGAACCGTCGCAAGGGCATTACCGATGTCCGTAACCAACAAGTTGTGTTTGAATTGGACACTGGACAGATTAACTGAAATCCATATATCTTCCGGTACTTCTGGGTTATCCTTCAAAGCCTTCAGCTGTCGGCACGCCTCATGTATTACCCAGCGTCCCAGAGGAATAATGAGTCCCGTCTTCTCGGCATTAGGAATAAATTCCGATGGGGGAATCGTGCCTCGAGCGGGGTGCTCCCATCGTATCAGGGCTTCGAAACCGGCGATCTGATAGGTGGATAAAGATATAATTGGCTGATATAAAACAGAAAATTCTTGCCGTTTCAGCGCTTGCTGAAGATCGGTTTCCAACTCAATTCTAGCCTTAACCGATTTCAATATGGCTGTATCAAATACTTCGCAACGGCCCTTTCCCAGCGATTTGGAACGATACAGGGCTATATCTGCATCACGGAGCACCTCTTGTGCAGTTTGATACCCTGTGACACTTAGAGCGATGCCAATACTTGCCGATAGAAACACCTCGCGGCCACTAACTTCAAGGGGTGAGGAAATCTCTTTCAACAATCGCTCGGCAATTGTTTTCGATTCGCTTAAATCGTTTAATCCATCTATTAAAATGATAAACTCCCCGCCTTCTGAGCGGGCTACTACATAATCGCGCCCCGGACGGGATATAGTTCTAACGGCCCTCAAACAAGTTTCCAGACGGCGTGCCGTTGTAACCAGGAAAAGATTTCGTTCTGTGGGCTCAAAAAAATCGTCCACATATTCAGGAAGTTCAAGATCCAGGATGAGAACTGCAAAAAGATTGCTGCTGTGTTTCCTGGTTGTTTCAATGGAACGCGTCAGACGATCCAGGAGCAGGATTCGGTTTGGCAGGCCCGTGAGATCATCCACTACTTTTTCGCCATCAGTGTCTGAATGAGTCCCTGCTATCCGAATTGCTTTCCCTTCATTATCTCTTGTAATAACGCCGCGGCAGGACATCCATCGGTACATGTTATCTTTGTCAAGCATGCGGTGTTGAATACTAAACTGATTCGAGTCATTTTCCAGGTGAGACCTGATTTCGTATTGAACCTGCTCGAGATCTTCAGGATGAATCCGTTTAAACCACTCTTCCGGAGTGTTTCCGATTGTGGATTCGTCACCGCCCAGCATTGAGCTCCACCGGTTGGAAAAATGCATCCGGTTGGTAGTAAGATCCCAATCCCAGAGACCATCCTTTGCGCCTTGAGCCACCAGTTCAAATCGATTCATTTACTGATTGGACCTCCAGTTACAATGACTAGAAGCTTTTTCGCCCTACATGAAACATTCACCCGTCGCTTGTCGATCTACGGATCTAAACACAAGAACGCCTTATTTCTAAATCGGACAGATTTATTAAAATATTAGTGTGGAATGGTTGCTTATATGCTTGGAAGTATAGCAATCAGATGTATCGTGGGGAACCTACGCAACCCTTTAAGTTCCCAAATTTCTTTATTGGATCTATTGAGCGACGATTAAAGTGCACATAATAATGAAGTATCTCTTATTTTAGAAACCTAAATACCAATTACTGCTTACGACATACTCCTAATTATCCTTCGTGTTCTTTTATATATTCCCGGTTGTACGCTTCATAATTTTTTTTGAGATTACCCCCATGATCCAGGGATAGCTCTCCAGTCTTTACGTCTCCGTTCTCCTGTTTCACGGTAATGAATTTATGCCACTCCGGTGGATCCAACTGAGGATAGTCAATCCTGTTAAAACCGAGGAATTTACTGCTGGCCCTGCGCGCCAGCGAAGCATGCATTATGATTTGGGCATGCGTCAGCATGCTCAAATCTTCAAGACTGCGCATCAGCTTATGGGGATCCGGGGCAAACAGGGCAGGCGTCCATTTTTCTTCGATTTCTAGAAGAGAGTCCATCCCAATTTTAAAGAGTGATTCTGTTTTATATTCACTGCAGTAGTACTGCATTACCCGGGCGATTCCTGCGTGCAGCTCTTTCCAGTCTATCCCGTTACTTCTTTTAATGGGAGCATAGATTCTTTCCTTCTCAATAGAGATCTGCTCTTTTGATACTGTCGGCTGGTTTGCCGTGCGGGCGAATACCGCCGCCTTTCTTCCTGCATACCTGCCGGTAGCCGCCGCGAAACTATGGTCTCCCGGAGAGAACAACTGCGTACCGGCAGCATAGAGCCCTTCAAGGCTGGTTCTCAAATCCCAATCAACAACCAGGCCGCCACCGTGCGCTTCCCGCCATTGAGGCAGGCTGGATCCTTCGATCAACGCATAGTTTTGAAGTTGATCTTTGCCCGGATCGAATCCTGCTTTCGTATAGGTATCTACAATGATTTTCCCCGTGCACTCTTCTTCCAACAACATGTTCCAGGTGACCTTACGTTCGATTGCAGGCATGGAGGGAAAATCCCCGTAGAACGGCAACGCATACTTGCCTCGCAGCACATCCTCACGAATTGCACTCCAACCGAATCCCATCCGGTCGACATCTTTCTTTCCCCAACCGGGCTCCGTAACAATAGGGAGTTCCCTGCCGTTGCCGTCGACCAGGGGGACGTTCTCGTAACTGGCGTCTCCCGCGCCCGTATACCATCGGTGTTTGAATCCGGGCGTAATGCCCATTATTCCGGACCTTTCCATGAGGGTGAATTCGGCACCCGCTTTCCAGGCCATGGCAATACCGTCTCCGGACACTGCACGGGGTGACATGGTGTTGTAGCCGGACAGCTCGGTGCTGATGAGCCAGATGGATCCGCCCGAAGATGAGCAGAGTATGGTTGCCCCGGATTTGAAGACCATGAATTCACCCGTTCGGGCATTCAATCCGGTTGCTCCTATGACTCTGCCCCCCTGAATCCCCTTTTCGGTCAGCAGGCTTGTGGCCATAATTCGGTCGTAAATTTTTACGCCCAAGCGCTCACACTCCTTTTTGAGCGCCGGTTTGAAAGTTGTTCCCCAGACACGGATAACCACATTAGTGTCGTGAAAAGGGTTCATCCGGGGAGAAATCAGGAATTTGGTTTTCTCGTCGCGTCCTTCGACACCTTTGAACTGATCCTCGTCATCCCGGATCTTGCCGCCCATCTTTTCCAGTTCCAGAAGAGTATGATAATTTTCCCGGCACTGTATCTCGCGGCCGATACCGCAGCCATATCCGCCGAAACCCTTAGTCAGCCGTTGGGCCCATTCATCGGGATCCACTTTGGATAGAGGATTTGCCGCCGTATCACACCAGTGGTCACATCCCGGTCCTCCGGCGCCGCTCCGCACTGTTGCGGATTTTTCAACCAGAGCGACTTTTACTCCTTTTCTGGCGGCGCTTATGGCAGCCCAACACCCGGCAATCCCTCCGCCGATGACGAGGACATCCGCTTCAATTTCCTGCTCTTGATCATAACGAATACCGTATGGCCATTCAGGGACATGACCTTCATTCCCGATAAATTCTTGAAATGTAGTCATTCATTACCTCCATCATGAAGGGGCAGTAGTGGGCAACTCGGAAACACCATAAATCAGGCCTGGAAGATCCGACCGGTTTCCTTACGTTTCCAATATCCCCTCTGTTGAAGCGGCCAGTTGAATCGAACGGCGCCGGGACACGGGCAATCGTTGACACAAGTGCCGCAATACCAGCATTCCTCAGGATGCAGGATGATGGGACATCGGCCTTCGACAGGATTAGGGATGAAAACATCCGAAGGGCAGCGGTCGACACAAATATTGCAACCGTTGCATATTTCCGGGTTGAAAATTGCCGGTCTGCCTGGTGTGGCAATATTGGGAACAGCGAAAACTTTCATAGCATCCTCCATTGAGGAATCGGTGATGGAACCACCGGCAGACTCAAAATAAATTCAGTTTTCATTTCCGCTACTTATTACTGAAGCTCGAATCTTAAGATCCCTCTTTTTTCTTTGGCGGACTGTAGAATTCTCCGGAATCGGTACGAATCAGGAAAAATATATAGGTCTGATCGACTTTCTGAGTGATGGCCGGAGCATGCCAGACCATCGAAGGCGCCACTGAAACCATAGGGCTGTCGATTACAAATTTTTCATCCTTATTCTCGCCCATGTAGAAATCGATTTCCGCTCCCAGATAATCCGGTCTTTTGGCATCCAGGCCCACATAGCACAGATATTCGTCCCCCTCGTGTACGTGTGGATCAAATCCGGGTATTTTGCCGTGCCAATCGCCCAATCCGCTATAGAATCCCCACGTGAAATTAACGATGAATCCTTCCAGGTTTTTGCTTTTAGGCCATGTAAGCCATTCGGCGTTTCCTGTCCCTATTACCATTGGCTGCAGGCTTTCAGTATCGGACATCAACTTGATCAAGTGTCCGTATTCGTTCTTCGATGAAGTCCCGGCGGGGCTTCCCGGCAATTTGGTTGTCTGGTAACTTTTGGCAAGGCTGATGGAGTAATGGGCAAAAGGCTTTTCGGCCTTCCTGGTTACTATGGGACCATGCGGCAGGCCCTTGGGAACGCAAACAATCGAGGGTACGTCAATGACGTGCTTTTCATACTCCGGTCCGAGCGCTATCTCGATTTCCGCGCCCAGATAATGGGGATTTTTCGGATCCAGCCCCGCAAAGACCAGGCATTCATTGTAGGGATGCGTGCAGCCGGCGGGCTCGTCCGTATTCCAGGCCCCCACTTTGCTGTAATACCCAAAAGAAAAACAGGCACTGCAGTCGTTCAGATCCTTGCTCTCCATTCGGAAAAGATGGTCGGCGGCCCCGGGGCCACTGGTTCCTTTTTCAAAAACAAATTTGTGATGGAGATGACCGAATTCGGAGGGTGCAACCGCCGCCCGGAGATCCAGTGCGCCTGCGAACGAAAGCCCAGCAGTGCCTATAGCCACTTCTTTGACGAAGTCTCTTCGTGTTTTTCTCATCTCTTTTTCTCTCCTCGCGCGAAGTGCTTTTAAATTCTCGTNNGTATGCCATTTATTTTCTTATTTGAATTATTATAATACTGTTCCAGTTTTCGGGACTAATACTCTTTAATCCGGTTCTTCACTTAATCTGTAGGTAATAATCGCCAGGCAAGGCGGGAACACCGAAAAGAGGAGGACAAATGTCCGGAAAGAATCATAAGGAAATCCATTTTGGACGGCGCGATTTCATAAAAACAACCGCCCTTGCAGGCGTAGCCGCCACCCTGCCGGGAACAGGGCTTGCGGGACAGGATACTGAAAGTCCCTCGGAAAAACGGCTGAAGAGAAAGAGTCTGCTTTGCCTGAGCGACTCCCCGGAGGCTTATGAACAATTGATTGAATCGATAAAGGCTATCCCGGATACAAACCTCCTCGTGACCTCACTCAAGGTCGACTTTCAAAAACCGCAGGAAATCATCGATACCTTCTGTTGTCTGAACGCAGATGTTCTGCTCCTTTGCATATCCCGGTTTGTATTCAACTTCGGTAATCTCGGCGACGATCTCGATGCTTTGAATATTCCCGTGATAGTGCTTTCTTCAAATAAGGACGTCCTGTTGATCGACGCGAATCTGGCCGCGTCGCTGCGGGCAAACGGGGTCCATGTCAGGCTTGCCCTGTCGCAAAGCCAGGCGCTGGAACTGGTGAAAATCGCGGCGTCCCCGGGAATTCTCGAAGACAAGAAAGCGTTGCTTTTCGGAAGGCCGTTCGATTCGACCAGCGTACCCGCACGCAGCCTCTCGGAAGAGCGGGTCTTCAACAGTACGGGCGTCAGGGTCCGGTACCGTCCGATCGAGGAACTGGCGGCGCTCCTTGAAGATGTCGACGAAGGGAGCGCAAGGAGCGAAATGCAGCGCTGGAAAAGCGAGGCGGTTGAAGTCGTTCAGGTTCCGGATGAAACGATACTCGATTCATGCAGGCTGTACGTTCTGCTGCGTTCCATTGTTGACAGCGAGGGACTGTCCGCAATCGGGATCGACTGCCTGGGCTTTACCCTGGGCCCAAAGCTAATATTGCCGTATCCGTGTCTTGCCTTCGCAAGATTGCGGGACGAAGGGATCGCGGCCGTCTGTGAGGCGGATGTCCATGCAATGCTGTCCATGATGTTTTTGCAGGGAATCTGCGGAAAATCCTCCTTCATGTGCAACGTAAATTCATTGAATGTCGAGGAGTCCACAGTCCTGCTCAGTCACTGTGCCGCGCCCTTAAGCCTCCGTGGCGCGAACACGGCGCCGATGCGGTACAGGCTGCACGACTATCATGGGTTTGGAAGGGGAGTCGTGCCGGAGGTTGAATTCCCGGTTGGCACGGAAGTCATTGCGGGTTCTTTCACCAAGGATATGAAAAGTTTCCTGTTGTGGCCCGGCCGAATTCAGACGCAGGTAAAGGACACGGATCGATCCGCTTCACCGGCCGGATTCACCCTCGACGTCTGCGCGAATACGATGGATGTGAAAATAAGAGATGCCGACAGGTTTCTTCAAAACATCCCCGGGGCTCATATGATTATGCTCCTGGGAAGTCATACAAAAGCAATTGAAGACGCACTGTTCGGAATGAATGTGAACATTATCGGACCTTCGGATTTCACACCGCCCGATGTGTAAAAAATATTGGCTTGCGTAAACACAAAAGGCAACAAGGAGTGCCTGTTGAAGAGGAACACGAAAGATACCCGCACGGGATCCGGCGAACAGGTCTATATTGTTCCGGCGGTGGACAAGGCTTTTCGCATACTATCCCTGTTAAGAAAGGAATAAACTCAAATCTCTTTCTAAACGATCAGTCGCACACCTCCCAGTTCTTCCAGCCTGTAAGGAAAGCTTTTGCTCGGGTGTCCGATGAACATATAGTTTTGTGGAACCCGATAGCGTTTGGAGATTTCTTGGATGGTTTCCGGATCGAAGACTCCCTCTGCAAGCACTAATTCGATTCGTATCTCCGGATAAACCTCATCAAGAAGCTTGAGGTTCCGCTTGAGGTGCTCAGGCACGTCTTTCTTGTTCTTGTAGACATGAACCACGCGCACTCGCTTGGTTAATTCGTTTTGCCGAACATAGAGCATGGCACGGTTCAGCGTAGCCAGATCTTCATTACCGTCCGCAAAAAAGATGATGCCAAGCGAGTTGATTTCATCCATCTTTTTTACGACTCTGCCTGAAATTGTGCGGCTCAGAAGTTGGACTCGATCCGCAAATCCACGAACCATAACCAATATAAGCTTAAGCAGATGGATGCGAAGGAACATTACGGCGACCACCAGGACCGTAGGCACAAAGTAAGTCAGGAAGAAGCCTATATATCGTGTGTCAATCAGTGCGTTTCCAATAATACCTGCCAGCGTGGCTGCAAGGGCAATAAGAACAACCAACCACCCTGCCCGTTCCGGTCGCGGTAGCCTTGCCCGTCTCACCTTAAGCAGTATATTACCAATGACGAACAGTGACATCACACCCAGGAAGGATAGGGTGTAAACCCCGGCCAGAGCGAAAAGATCGCCGCCGGTGAGCAGCATGATTGACGCGCAGAGCGCAAAGAACAGGATAAAAATTCTGTGTGTGGTGCCCCGCCGGTTTGTTTTCAAAAGGAACTGAGGCAAACATCTGTCAAGAGTCATCCGGCGCACCAGGCCGCCGACTCCCACAAAAGACGTCAACACGGCGCCGCAAAGGACCAGAGGAGCATCCACCGCAATCAGAATCTGCAGCCAGCGGCCCGCGGCCACGTGCCCCATGGAGGCAAGCAGGAATTCCCGATTTACCTCATTAGAGATCTCGGGGATCGGCAATAATCCCATGGCGAGTAGAGCGATCAGCGGGTTGAAAATACTCACCGCGATCCACATATTCCGCAGTGTCTTAGGGAATACACCCGATGCCTGCTCTTCCACAAAATTGGCGCTCGACTCGAAACCTGAGATCCCCAGCAAACCGGAGGCGAAACCAAAGAAAAGAGCCACAAGGAAAGTGTGTTCCCCGGGAAGCGGCATCTGCCAGTTTGCGGTGATGATTTCCAGGTGGCCAAACATGTAGATTACGGCTGCAAGGACGAGCACCGTCAGTGTGGCCAGGTGTACAACAAAGATAGCCAGGGCCACCCGGGCAGATTCGGTGATTCCAAGAATTGCAAGTAATGCGAATATTGCCAGTACGGCGACGGTTAAAGGTAGAATAGGAATGTTGATCAATGTAGAGCTGTATTCTACAGCGGTCTTGGCGCTGATCACGGCGGTAGCCATATAAGAGAGGATAGTCATGCACGCCGCCATGGATGCTTTAAATTTCGTCGTAGAGTTGAGCAGGGCATTGTACGCGCCCCCATTCAGGGGAAGTGCGCCGACCACCTCGCCATAGATCCGACGGAAGAGGTAAAGAAGACAGGCAACCAGCAGAAGACAGAGCGGCGCGAGGCGTCCGGCATAAGCCGTACAGATTGCGGCCACGTAAAGGCAGGACGATGTAATGTCGTTGCCGCATATAGCCGTGGCAAACCACTGGGAAAGTTTCCTGGGTGGAGGGTGACCAACCGGGGGCTCCCGTTGCCCCATAATCTCGGCACGTTCACTTTCAAGGATCTCCAGGCTGGAAGCTATTCGTCGTTCAGGGATCCTTTTTCTGCGGGCTTTACTAATTTCCTTATCTTCGGCCATGGTCTCCTTCGTCGCTTACAATTTATGCGGCGGCTCTGATTATACATCTTTCGCGAAATCATGGCATAGCAGCACCTTAATTAAGGTGCATATAACCTGTCGGCAGGTCTTTTGTGTGTAGTGTTTAATCGCGGATAGCGTCTTTTCCTGACACTCTTCCCCGCTGGAATGGATCCGATTCGCCTATTTATAACTTCGGCTGAGTTAAAAGGAAGGATTTGA
>DKBB01000071.1 GCA_002451015.1 Acidobacteria bacterium UBA6911 | reverse complement strand
GTTCTTTATGCAATGGATCTCCAAGTTCCATTCATATACTGCCTTCTGTTTGGTGCACTCATTTCCCCAACCGATCCTGTCGCGGTCCTGAGCATACTTAAAGTGACATCGACCTCGGACAGCCTCAGGGTAAAAATTACGGGCGAATCGCTATTCAACGATGGCATCGGCGTTGTCCTATTTATTGTTCTACTTGATATAGCGTCAGGAAGCCACGTAGTAACGCTATGGTCAGTAATGCTGATTTTTTTGCAGGAGGCTCTCGGCGGTGTTGTCTTCGGCTTCTGCATCGGGTGGATCGCCTATCGGATGCTCAAGAAGGTTGACAACTATCAGGTGGAAGTACTGATTACCCTGGCACTTGTTATGGGAGGATATGGGTTTGCCAACACCCTGCACATTTCAGGCCCCCTGGCGATTGTCGTAGCGGGTTTGCTGATCGGCAATCATGGCCGATCCTTCGCTATGTCGGCAGTTACACGGGATCACCTGGATATGTTCTGGGAATTAATGGATGAAATTATGAACGCGGTTCTTTTTGTGCTGATCGGGCTGGAAATAGTAATTCTCACACTTACGCACAAATACATCCTGGCCGGTGTTCTAATGATTCCACTGGTCCTGCTGGCTCGGCTTATAAGTGTCGGCATTCCGATCGCNNTACATAATTGTTGTTTTCTCCATCCTCGTTCAAGGCCTCACTCTTAAAAAGCTCGCAGCGTGATCCGTTTCCGGCCATTCATCCAGAATATCCTTCAGCATAATCTATGAAATTTCATGGACACCCATTGTTCTACATACGTCATGAATGGACACCCATTTCCTTTGGTATACTTTTGTGATACCGAAGCATTCATGGACCTTAATTTTACTTCATTGGATCCACGCCAACGAGCATTGCAAGGCTAAGCGGAAAATCCGAAGAGAAGTATTTCGGTACCCACAAAATAATAGTAGGATAGCGAAAAACCGGGTTAACTACTGAAAAACGAATTACAGAATGAACCCGGAAGGGAGAGTGCACATTGAAAAAGAGAAGGTCTGTAATAATGACTTTGATAGTGGCTACCGCGCTTCTCACGTCATGCTCGTCTGGGAAGCTTACAGTACTGAATCCGACAGCCTCTAATAAGATGGTTGACCGGGTACCGCTTTCGCCCCGGCTGGATACCCTGGAAGGCAAAACCATATTCCTGGTAGATATCGGTTGGGGAGGTCCCCAGGCAGCACCAAGCGTTTACGAGGAAATGAGGGCCTGGTTTGCTCAGAATATGCCCAGCGTGAAAGTGGAAATCCGAAAGATCAAGGGTTCCTATATGGGGAATCAACCGGAACTCTGGAAGGAAATTTCCGAGAACGGACAGGCGGCTATGATCGGAATATCCGGTTGAGACGGCTGTACATCGGCCGTGAGCCGTTATTGCAAAACACTGGAACAAAAGTTCAATATCCCCACCGTAGCTGGAGCGGCATCAAATATCGTAGAATACGCTCTTGGATACGACTTTGAATATACTAACGGCATGCCTATTCGCTACATATCATTTCCCTTCCCTGTAGCCGGTCAGCCGCAATCCGTCCACCATCAATACGTTTTTGAAGGCAACGATGTAGTCAGCGAAAAACCGATGATGCAGGCGTTTATCGACGCTTTGACGGTTCCTTTAACGGACGAGGAGAAATATGAAGGTCCCGCACCCGAATCCATGGTGGAATCCCGTCTACTGGGACCTGATACAGAAGAAAATTTACAGCGTCTGTTCAAGGATCGTGACTGGACAGATTATAATCCGATCATCCTGCCTACTGAGGAAAGAGTCGCGGAGGTTCTGAAAGGTACGACACACACGCCAGATGAAGTCATTCAAACGGTAAACTGGCCCGGGGGCAACAGAGATCTCACGGTGGAAAAAGCAGCTGTCTGCGCCGTTATGGCCGGTGCCAATCCGGAATACCTTCCTGTTATTCTGGCCCTGGCCAAGGCGGTGCCGTTTGGCAATTCAACTTCATCCATGGCCAACATGATTCTGGTTAATGGTCCCATTCGGAACGAAATCGGCATGAATTACGGAGCCAACGTCATGGGACCGCACAATGAAGCTAATTCGGTTATCGGCCGGACTTTTACCTTGATGTCGAAAACGACTGGCGGCTTGCATAGTGAGAAAACTACATGGAGTACGCTTGGAAGCACCATGCAATACAACAATGTGTGCATTGCCGAAAACGAGGAGGCCTTGCCCGAGGGATGGGAACCTTTCCACGTACAGATGGGCTTCAAGCCGACAGACAGTGTGATTACCGTCGCTACAGGCTGGACGTACATCTCCAGCGTCGGTGAAGTTCAGCGGAATTACCCGGCTCATATGTTAATGCGGGATTACATGAAAGCACTTTCCGGAATGGGCTCACGTGCGACTGTCATAATGGATCCCACAGTTGCCGAATTGCTCAAGGAGAGCCAGGGATTTCAGACCAAGGACCAGTTGAGTCAATGGTTTTCCGATAATGTTGAAAAACCTCTCGCCAGTTATCTCGGTAACGGCGTGCTTTCGGGGACACTCACCGGATCCGGCGCACAGGGAATCGAACCTTACGCGACATGGGCGAAATACCCGCTAGACAAGATGATTAAACCGTTCCATCAGGCCACCGGTATAAAGATCCTGGTAACAGGTGGAGGCATCCAGACAACCTGGTTCGTAACAGATTTCATGCTTGGCAGGGGCACGCTGATCGACGACTGGCGGTAGCCTTTTTCAATGTATGATGCGGTAGTATCCGCAATGAGACATCCCGGAGCTGAAGTCCTGGTATACGGCAGCACTCTGCTATATACCAGGGGATCCATCTTCATAGAACAGGTTTATCGGTATTGTCTAACTACCGGACGTGGTGACATCTCGGGCTTCACTGGACAGGCCATCCTCCCAGCTACTCCATCCGGAATTCATTCCATAAGGTGGCGGGAGCATAATGGCCTCTATCCAGCGAATCAGACCATTTTCGATTTTGAATAGCTCAGCGAGCTGCCAGCTGTTTGGCTCCATCGGGCCGGCGGTTATCCTCCGTCCATCCGGCGTTTGAAAGGTGCAATCCTCGCCGAGAGCATGGTCGAAAAAGGCGAATGCAAAAACAATCCCGTGTTCCTGATCGACGGCTACAAACCGGCAATCGCGAATACGCCATACGAAGTGGATTAATCCCGACTCGAACTGCTCTTTGCAGCTCCAATAGGATGAATACATCGTGGCAGTTTTGGGATCCGGGCGAGTTGTCCTTCCGGCACAGGAACATTGGTCGTTTGCATACCGCCTTCTATGCGATCGCAATCATCTGTGAAGGGGTACACCTAAAGACCGTCGTTTTTTTCAAGCCCTGAAAAGTATACGTTCGCGGTTTTTATAAGTTCGGCCCTCGACATCCGTTCCTCGAAAGGAATGGCCTCCAGATACACCCTATGAGGGACACCCATTTTTTCATAAAGGTCCGCGCCGTTGGGAAAACGTGGAACTGGAGAAGCGCCTGGGGAGGCCATGGGCATTTCAGGACGTACAA
>DKBB01000164.1 GCA_002451015.1 Acidobacteria bacterium UBA6911 | reverse complement strand
TGAACCGGGCTTTCGGCGCCGAAAGCCCGGTTCAGAAACGAGAGGGGATCGAAGCCTCCAGGGATGCGCTCTTTAAGACGGCCATGGAATGGGCCCACTGGACTAAGATAAACCCCAGGATCGTTCGTGCCTTTATCGATAAATCCGGAGACACAATCGGGTGGCTGGAAAGCAAAGGATTAAATTTTGAGCTGATTCAATATTACCCGAACCAGGTGCCGCTGGTCCGGCACTCCGTAAAAGGACACGGATATGCCCTGATGAAGACCCTGCGCGATAATTGCCGGAAACTGGGGGTAAAAATACTGACCCGCACTCCCGGGAAAAAAATCCTGCGCGATGCGAAAGGCACTATCACCGGAGTCCTGGCGGAAAACAAAGAAGGAGAATTCACGATTGCAACCGGTAGCGTTATTATCGCCACCGGCGGTTACGGCAACAACAAGGAAATGCTGAAGAAGTATTGTGCCCAGTACCATGACACCATGACGTACGACGGGCCTCCCAGCAATACGGGAGACGGCATCCGGATGGGAATGGAAATCGGCGCCGCGACCGCGGGGCTGGGAACCGTAAATATTCACGGCCCTTTCATCAAGCCCAAGTCCGATTCCCACTGGATGAAAATGGACGCCAAGGGGCCGAACGGATCGCCGATAAGAATTTCGTTATGGTTCCTCGCATGGGAGCCGGAGATGCTCTGGGTGAACAAAAACGGGAGGCGATTTATCGACGAAGGCTACAACCTCGCCTTCTTCGCCTTCGGGAACGCTGTCGCCCTCCAGCCGGAAGGCATTACCTACACCCTCTTCGACAGCGACACCTTACGCAAGATTGAAAAAGAGGGGCTGATTCGGCCCGGAGCGGCGTCCCGTGCAAACTGGCTGCCTGTATCTGCAGCCACACCGCTACCGGGACTGGAACGAGAGGTACAAAAACAGGCCGATAAAGGTGACCTGAAAGAGTCCGATTCCTGGGATGAAATCGCCGGCTGGATGGGAGCGGATCCGGCTGTTCTGAAATACAGCATTGAGGAATACAATACTTTCTGTGAAATCAAACACGACACCCTGTTCTCCAAAGACCGCAGGTACTTGCTGCCTCTGAAAACCCCGCCTTTCTACGCCGTCAAGGGGCACCTGGGTTTGTGCGACGCGTACGGGGGGATCAAGATAAACGAGAAGATGGAAGCGCTGGATTCCGGGGACAACCCGATCCCGGGTCTATATGCCGCCGGCTCCACCGCCGGGTGCTGGGAGTCGGAAAGCTATTGCTACAGACTCACCGGCCACCTGGTCGGTTTCGCCCTGAATTCGGGCCGAATCGCCGGAGAAAACGCGGCTCTCTATCTGTCAAAATAATCGCTTTCCCAAGGGCGCGGCTTCCCGTGCCCTTCCCGATGAAGGAACCTACTTAATTATGTTCTCAGCTCTTTGGGGATGTAGTGGCGTTCCTTTTTCCCGATGTATATCTGTCGCGGACGTGAAATACGCATGGACGGGTCGTCGTGATTTTCTTTCCATTGTGCGATCCAGCCCGGCAGGCGGCCGATAGAAAACATAACGGGAAACATGCTTGTGGGGATCCCGATTGCCCGCATGATTATCCCGCTGTAGAAATCCACATTGGGATACAGCTTCTTCTCGATAAAATAATCGTCTTTCAGGGCAAGCTCCTCAAGACGCGTGGCGATTTCCAGCATGGGATCATCGATTCCGAGCTTGTTCAGCACCTTGTCACATGCCTTTTTGAGAATTTTGGCGCGCGGATCATAGTTTTTATATACCCGGTGGCCGAATCCCATAAGCCGGAATCCCTTCGACTTGTCTTTCACCATCGCAATACATTCCTCCGGGGTTCTGTTTCCCCGGTGGATCTCCTCCAGCATCTCGATGACGGCAAGGTTGGCGCCGCCGTGGCGCGGTCCCCATAGCGCGCTGACGCCCGAAGCGCAGGAAGCATAGATGTTCGCCTCGCTGGAACCGACCATACGTACCGTGGATGTACTGCAGTTCTGTTCGTGATCCCCGTGCAGGATGAAGAGCAGGTTGAGGGCATCCAGAACATCCTGGTCGGACTCGTAGTCCTGGTAGGGCATTGAGAACATCATATGCAGGAAGTTCTCACAATATTTCAGGGAAGGATTGGGATAAATCAGCGGCAGGCCCCGGGAACGCCGGTAGGAATAGGCGGCAACAGTTCGAATCTGGCTGATAATCCGCGCTGCAGCATCTTCAAATACTTCCCTGTCCTTCAGCACGAAATACTCCGGGTAAAAACAGGATATTGCATTGATCATCGCGGAAAGCTGAGCCATGGGGGGGGCGCCGATCGGAAAACCATCGAAATGGTGCTTCATGCTTTCGTCCAGGTTGGCCGTAGCTTTACAGACGTTGCGGAACCTTGCTCGCGCTTCCGTACTGGGAAGCTCCCCGAATATGATCAGCATCGCCACTTCCAGGAAATCAGGCTGCGGACGGTCAAATTCCTCGATCGGTATGCCCCGATAACGCAGAATGCCCTTTTCCCCGTCTATAAAAGTGATGGCGCTTTTACAGGAACCCGTATTGCCGAAACCCGGATCATAGGTAATATAGCCGGTTTGAGCGCGCAACTGGCCGATATCAATCGCCAGCTCCCCTTCCGTTCCTTCGATGACCGGTAGTTCCAGGACCTTCCCATCGATGGTTAAAGTTGCCTTGTGAGCCATGATGACCTCCTGAGGACCGTATTTGAATATCTACTTGATACTAATCTGCTCTTCTCTGCCGTGAAAGAACTCCGGACCCGTATTTCTCAAGAGGTTTCCACCGCGGCGCAAACGAAGCTGAAGAATCCCCCGTCAGAAATACGGGCCAGCCATTCCTACAAAATCGACTCGATGCCAAAAATCATAGCATGACCCCTATCAGGATTCCAAAGCTATAGGAACCCCCGGTGCCTTTTTCCCTTAAACTATGACAAGCTTCCGATCTTGGACCGCAGCGCTGCGGTGCAGAAATAAAATCCGGACATGCAGTTTCTCCGCCTGCGAGGACCCGGATCGGAAAATCCTTTCTGTTCGCGTAATTTCTTCTCTCCCGGACATCTGCCGGGATCCTGGTCCGTGCGGTCTCCCGGCAGGCTACCGGGAGTGCTCCGCAAGCGCCTCGACAAGATTTCCCGTATTGGGACTTTTCAGGGCAAGATTGCAGGAGAATCCGTATTGCTGCAGCACATCCTTGACGGTTTCTTCCGTAGCCACAACAAAAGATCTGCATATCAGATCCGAAGCCGTATCCTGTCCCAACAGTTCCACAAATCCTTTAACCTCGGAATTATTCGAAAAAACAATAAAATCGGGCGGATCCGCGGACAACACATCTATCCAGCTGGGATCCCATTCCGCAGTAGATTCCTTTTCAAGAGCCAGAGGGATCCTTTCGGTGCACCGGTCCCAAATACCGGTCGCCGGCATAGGGGAGGATGGATTCCCGTGCAACCATACCAGGGGAAAACCTGCGGTCGAAAATAGGTCCGACAGGCAGGCGGTCAGCGAATCTGTTTCCATATCCGCCAGTACAGCATCCGCATGCATACCGTGCGACAGTAAAGCGGCGGCAGCATCTTTTCCCGAAACGATCATTTTAAATCCTGCCAGGCTCCGTACATCCTGACCGTGAAGCATGAATGCATCAAAAAAACTGTGTACGGACGCTTCATTCTGAAAAATACAGGCCCCGTTTCCGGGAATGATTGCTAGAAAACGTTTCCACCCCGCGATATCCTCAAACCTGCCACGGGTGACGGTCGGGTACGGAAACGGCTCGGCACCCGCTTCCCGAAGCGCGGCACAGACAGGCCCGATATTCCCTGACGGACCGGTTAAAAGAACTTTTTTCCGGGCAAGGGGCTTCATTCTGGTTTCGGGGTCGCTCAGATGGCATCGTACCGATTCCCCGATTATAACCAGGGCAGGCGGCTTCATGTGCGATCGCCGGCATTCTTCGCTTATATTGCTTAAAGGCGCATGTACGGATCGCTGCAATCCCGTAGACGCCGCCTGGACCACGACCGCCGGAGTTTCGGGCGACATCCCGGAAGAGAGCAGTTGTTCCACAATCCGGTCAAGGCGTGCGATCCCCATATAAATGACCAGCGTTCCCCCGGGCAGAGCCGCTACCTGGTCCCACGGGACGGGAGTGCTCGAATTTTCTGCAGGATGCCCGGTGGCTATGAAAATCCAGGAAGATTCCTGACGGGTCGTCAGCGAAAAGCCGGAAATTGCCGCCGCGGCAGACGCGGCCGTCACTCCGGGAACCATAACGACAGGAATGCCGGCGGTTGAAAGATGCGCGGCTTCTTCTCCGATCCTGCCAAAAACAAAGGGATCCCCGCCTTTTAACCGCACGACACGCAGTCCGCGTCGTGCCAATTTCACCAGGAGCTCATTTATCTGGGGTTGGGGAATAGAATGCTTCCCTGCCCGCTTGCCCACATAGTACTTTTCAACTCTTTCGGGCAAGCCGGAAATCAGCTCCATCGGGATCAGCGCATCGTAAGCAACGGCGTCGCATTGCTGCAAAAGATCATACCCCCATCGGGTTATCAGACCGGGATGTCCCGGCCCCGCACCGACCAGGAACACGGTCCCCGGATTCCCATACACGGCACTGTCTGTCATAAATTTGATGATCCTTTCCGGAAACCGTCTTCCAGACAAATCAGTGAAGAACTCCGACCTACGGTNNCTGCCATTCATCCCCGGCCTTTGGCTGGGGCCCCAGCCAAAGGCCGGAGCATTCTGGCTTTTTCCCGTAAACTTATAAAGAAAGGCCGCTTATATAAAAAATCCGTTTTTATTTGTAAAACCACCGCAGTCAAGATCCTCCTGGAAATGCCGACTTGCGGAGTACAGCGTTCAACGGTCCGGGATGTGTTTTCGAAGACATAGGGAAATCGGAACAAGCAGTTGAAAACTTTACGGATGAGCAGGAAGTCTCATCGATGGGGTCCGATATCACGATCCCACAGGGAAGATTGGCGCCCCTGGAATTCCCGTCCCTCCGGAGCGCCGATATCTCAGAACAATAAAAAGCGAAATCTTAATTTCTTTCCCTTACCTGCAGCCGCACGCCCTTGCCGATCTGGGTCTCCTGCCTCTGGAAAATCCCGGTCCTGGTTCAGGGCTGTGGCCGTATCCGGAATTTTATACAGGGGATGGGGCTGTTTCTCGTTCATCGATCCGGTCCCCAAACAACCCTATCCAGCTCTATTCTCTGTTCAATCCGCCCTTTTGAGATCTTAGAAATAGGCTTGGCGTGTACTTTAGATTGTCGGACCCGTTACACTGTCCGCACACATCGGGACCCTAAAAGCAGATTTTTCATACCGCGCCTGTACAGTGTACAGACCGCGGCAGGTGCTTCTAGACAGATCCCTCTTTCGGGGGAAGCTGAATATAGGATCCACCCATATAGCTGTATACGCACCGGCCGGAGTCCATAAGCAGTCGTATGGCTTTTTTGCAATCGGCTTTATCACAAGCATCTTCACCATGTTTGGCGATCATTGCTTTCGTAAGATCACCCGCTTTGAGATTCTTTTTACCGGCATATTCGGAAACCATCTGAAACATATCATCCGCCAGCGTTTCAATAGCTACTTTACTCATTGTAGAAATCCTCCGATCAAGGCCATATTGCTGCTGACCTGGTTCAGCATGATGTGATTTTAATTTTAGACGACAAACAAAAAGGCATCATGTTTAAAACGGCACGTACCTTGGATACAAGACTACCCCTCATACAGGCCTGACAGGAACTCATCCGATTGTATCAATTCCAGCGATTTTAGATACAGTTGGATGCCCTAATGTTCCCGCGGCATATCTTAAGCAGATTAATTATTAACTAATGCACGAATGTATTTTTTGCAGAGCCACGGGAAACATTTTTAGAGATCGCCCACAGAAGCGGTAAAAGCTGGATCTAATTGATTAATATTAACTTAGATTAAAAACCCTTTGGTCTCTGTCCCTGACCGCTTTGCGGGAAGCTCCGGACTTTCGTACCATCCCATAAGCCAAGCTTCAACTTCCCGTAAAGATTATATTCTTAATTCAATAATTTGGAAAGTCAGTAATTCATGGAAGACCGTTTCGGATCTTGTAAAAGCCGACTGAAAATAAAGATTCTGAGACCGTGATCCCGGCTTTAAAAGGATTTGTCGCGAATGATGAAAACAGGAGATTGATGGACCGGTGGGCTTCTCCTGCGACCACATTTTCGCTGACGGACCCGTTGCCGGAAACGAGCCCCGTGCTCATGTCCGTCCAAGGAATGGATCTGACGCGAAGCCGGGATTCGTATAATCCATCACTCGGCCTTTTCCACTTCCACGGTTTCCTTTTCGGCAGTAGGTTCAGGCACGATAACCGCATTCGCGACAAGGTTGACCAGCTGCGTTACTTCCATCCCTAATTTATAATGGCGGATAAGGTCCGTCAGCCCGTCGACGCAGTTATGGCAGGAAGTCACGACGACCTTGGCCCCGGTAGCCTTTAGCTGGTCCGCTTTAACACTAGCGGACTTCAGGCGCTGCGGGGTGTATTCGGACATCGACATAGCCCCGCCGCCGCCTGTACAACAATAATTCTCCGACCGGTTGGGGTACATTTCCCGAAAATCCGTGCATACAAGCTCCAGCAGTTCCCTCGGTTCCTCGAACAGGCCGCAGCTCCGGGCATTGTTGCAGGAATCATGGAATGTAACCGGAGTGGTGTTTTTGCTCTTGTCGACCTTGATTTTGCCTTCCTTGATGTATCGCAACATGGTCAGAACAGAGCTTTCCATTTCAAAAGGTACGGTATGCCCCGCCCAGTTCGGGCCTTCACACCGCGTAGAACGGTAGCCGTGACCGCATTCGGAAATTACCAGTTTCTTACCGTGCAACTCCGTTACTTTTTCGTAGAGCCGAAGCGCCACGGCCCCACCCAGGTCATCATCCCCGGAAAAAAGCCCGAAATTCGTCATATCCCAACCTTCGCTGGGCATCGTCCAGTTTTCACCGGCGAGATAAAAGATTTTTGCGGCATCGGCGATCGTACGGGGATCGTATTTCACCTCGCGCGGGTTAATGGAGTAGACGATATCCGCGTCCATCTTATCGATAGGAATTACGGCCTTAGGATCGTTCATTTCATCGCTCAACTCTTCGGACATCCACTCCAGAGTGTCGATGTATTCTTCCTTCAGCACCCCCATCTGATTTCCTATTTCCCATTGGTCCTTGCTGACGACCGCTACGCCTTCCGGCATCACCCCAACTGAAACAAGCAGGCCGCGTGCCATACGATTGAAGGTCGCATAATCGACGCCCATGGGACAATTAATGGAGCACCTCCGGCAGTTGGTGCATTTTCCGAAGACGATATCTTTAAGTTCTTCGAGATCCTCATCTGTCTTAATGGTCTTCGCACCGACCCACCAGGGCAATACCCGGCCGGTCCAGTCGAAATGCCGCTTGAATATTTTTCGAATGCGGTCGGCCTTGTAGGCAGGCGCGTAAGTGGGATCGTCCGGATTTGCCAGTACGTAATGGCACGCTTCGGTGCACATCCCGCAATGAACGCAAGCCGCCAACGAGCCTACCATCTGGCGGTTGAGTTTTTTTGACATTCTTTCGATTACTTTTTGGGCCTTGTGGGATCGCTTTTCCCGGCGTGTATCAGTCACGTCATTCTCCCTTAAAATATTTCAAAATCCTCATATCGTATTCAATCAGCTGAACCCGCGGCCCGGCAATCAGCGGGCAGTCCGGTCCGGCGCATACTCCCGGTCAGCGCTTTGCTTTTGCCAGCGGATAGACACCGCGATATCCCATTGTCTTTCCGAAGTAATAACGCGTGAACGGATAATACAGATAGTGGGAAATCTTGCTGAAAGGAACATAAATCAAAAAGAAAGCCGTCAGCATGAAAAAAACCAGCAGAACTGTCTCCCCCGCCTGCGGATTGTTCGGAACCGAAAAGAAGGCGAAGAAAAACCAGACGGTAAGTAAAAGAAGCGAGAAATAATCGTCCGGCGAGCTGATGGCTCTCATGTACTTGTCGGTAATACGGCGAAATACCCGAATCAGGGATACAAGAAAAGCCAGTCCAATGATCGCTTGCAGTGCGTAGACCACGGAGACCGATTCCAGCCATCCCGGTGCGTAGGGAATTATAAAGGACAATCCGATAGCGGCGACAACGCCCAGATGGAAAATGACGAACTGAGCATAGAAAAAAGACTTCTTTCGTGTACTCTCCATGGCCCAGGGCATTGCAATATTCATCCAGGAATAGACAATCCCCTTCTTCTTGTTTGTACGGAATTGTCCTGTCGGGGCTTGCCGCTCCCGTCCCGCCTTGAAGTGTAGTATCCAGATTATCCGCAAGGTGTATACGCAAGCCATGATCAGGAGCGCGAATTCCTGCAGCTCGTTTTCTGAAAAACGCAACAATTCACTTATTTGCATTTGCATTCAGTCCATTCAAAAAAAGGATCAATGTTAAAGCGCAACCAGGGAACAACCTATTTAAAAGCACCCTGGAACGCCCGGTATTCCCGCGGATCGTTTGCACAAATAACGATCTCCTCCATTTTGCCGCCTTGAGACAGATATTCTTCAAAGGACCGCATCATGATTTCCAAGCTGTTCGCAAGGGGAATTCCATAGAATCCGGTTCCCATGGGAGGAAAGGCGATGTGCCGGATTTCTTTTTCCTCTGCCTTTTTCAGAGCGGTCAGTACCGTCGTGTGCAGTTTTTCCTCAATCCGCTCCTCCTGGAAGGCCGGGCCAACAGCGTGAACAACATACTTGGCTTTTAATTGACCTCCGCCTGTTACTACAGCGTCCGTTACGGAAAGGGANNGCTCCCAACTCAAGATTCGGCTGTGCATAGAATACAAATGCTTCAATTTCAAAATCTGTAATATCTTGTTGGATGAGCCGGAGATTGCAGTTTTGAATCATCTTCTGTTCGGGCATTTACTGACTCCTGATTTGGCTTTCAACTTGTGCTGCTCTCGTCCACATCCCACAATCCCGTGTCCTTGTGGATGTTGATCTCCTGTTCCGCCAGGTTGCGAAGCTTGTAGGCGGAGTCCCTGAGCGTACCATACAGCACACCGCAACTCCGATCCTGCCGGCTTTCGTCTCCTTTGTCGGCAAGGAGCATCATGTCGCGGGATAAGCGCAGTACTTTAATAATATTCTTATTGCACGGCTTCGTCACTATGACTCCCTGATAATTGCTTCCAAGACAATCACATGCATAAAGTGTGCCATGAGAAATTATTTCCGGCATTAAATAATTATATTATTTATTTTCAATAAGATAAATGCCAATGCTCTGAAATTATAGATCGTGGAATCCAAACGGATCGATGGGGAATTTTGCTACAGGTATTCGTGAAGAGAAAAAGGGGATAACAATTATGTTGTTTATAAATAACAACTTATTTCATTTTGCGACAGAAGCCTACTGTTTCATAATTATTTCGTTACACATTTGTATTTTGTAACACTTCGTTCTTTTCGAGAAAGCGATACAGAGTCGTTCGACTGACACCCAGCAAACGCGCCGTCTCGGCTCGATTGCCCCCGGTGGTCCTCAAAGCCTCGCGAACCGCCACCAGTTCGAGTTTTGCCGGACGCCCTGCTTTGGAAGCGGAGGGAGATTCGGAATATTCCCGGATCTCCATAGGCAAATGTTCCACATCCAGAAGACCGCTGTGGCATTTTACCATTGCATATTGAATGGCATTCCCCAGTTCCCGAACGTTTCCCGGCCAGTTGTATCGAATCAGAAGTTCCAGTGCTTCCGGTGAGATCTCCTTTACCGTTTTCCCGGTGTCCCCGGAATATTTATCAAGAAAATAATCCGCCAATAGGGAGATATCCCGTCCACGATCCTTTAAAGAGGGCAGATTAATAGGCATAACGGCCAGGCGGTAAAAGAGGTCGGATCGAAAATGCCCCTGTTGCGTCAAAAATTTGAGATCTTTATTGGTGGCACAGATGACACGAACATCGGCCCGGACACTCTTTTCACCCCCTACGGGCATATAGCTCTTCTCCTGAATAACCCGAAGAAGCTTCACCTGGGTTGCGGGAGAAATTTCTCCTATCTCGTCCAGAAAGATCGTCCCTCCCTCGGCCAGGGCAAATCTTCCTTTGCGGTCGTGGATGGCACCCGTAAAAGCCCCTTTGACATGACCGAACAACTCGCTTTCCAGGGTTCCCTCGGGAAGCGCGCCGCAATTCACCGGTACGAAAGGACCTGCGGATCTTTTACTCAACTGATGTAGCGCTGTCGCCACCATCTCCTTGCCGGTTCCGCTTTCTCCCTGTATCAAAATCGGGACATTAATATCGGCCAGTTCTCGAATCGTATCGAACACTTCCTGCATTGAAGCATGGCGCCCGACCATGCCGCAGAAACCCCGGCTGCTCTCCAGCTGATTCCGCAAATGAACAATTTCGGTCATATCCCGAAAAATAACCAGGGCGCCTCCCATCTTTTCATTCAGGGGAGCATTGATGATAACGACCGACATCTCCAGATCGCGCCTTTCCCCTTTCTTATTGATAAAGGTCCTGAGGTATTGGAACCTCGATCCCTTCGGATTTTTCGGGTATTCACAGAACGGGCAATTTCCTCCGCAAAAACGGGATGAAAAGACTTCGTGGCAATCCCGCCCCACAACTTCGGTATAGTCGTATCCCGTGATTTCCTGAGCCGCCCGGTTGAAAAAAAAGATTTTCCTTTCGAAATCATGAGCCAGGACACCGTCCGTCAGGTTGTCCAGTAGTGTGCCGAGCGTTCCTCTCAGCTGCTGCATTGCCCTGAAAAAATCATGATAAAAGAGGCTTTCGACACGTTGCCGTATTTCATCCCGCGTCAATCTGAACGCTTCGTACAGCCTGTCCTTATCCGTGTCCATTTTGGTAGGATCCATCAATGGCCAATGGATCCTGGTAGGGCTGCCGGGAAAAGTCGGGCAGATTTCATTGGCGTGATTACACAGCGTCACAACAACATCAAAAGACTGATACTGGACCTCTTCCAACCCATGAATTGTGAGGTTTCGGGGATCTTCCCCGATCTCGCCTAACATTTCAGAAGCGACAGGATGCAGCTGCTGGCTGGCATCGCCCGCGCATACAATCTCCAGACCGTCCGGGGCCATTTTCCGGGCGAATGCCGCAGCCATCAGGCTGCGCCCCCCATTTCCCGTGCAAAAGAAAAGAATCCTGATCATCCTGATATTTTCCAAACCCGTATGATCCTCAAACAAGCTAAAAAGTCAGTATACCATTATCTTGGAAAACCCGGATTCGTCCAAATCGATAGAGGCAATCACCCGGGAATTTGGCTTTGCCGGGAAACAGCTATATTTAGGATAATTCAAACAAATCGCTTGCATTCGGGAGTTCCCTCCTTTAACCTGCATCTTCGCGAGCTCATGGAGGATTGCCTGCCCTGTGAGGGGAAGTGTCTACAGGAGAACCGATGTCAGAAAGACAGGAGAGCTCGTCAACAGCCTCTGCTCCTTCCAAAAACACGCCTCCGGTCCAGATCGAACCGGATGTGGATTTCATACGAAGCCTCAGTAAAGAGAACGGAAGCACTTTCAAACTATGTATGCAGTGCGGCACCTGTTCGGTAGCCTGCGGCGTTTCACCGGACCGGGCCCCCTTTCCGCGCAAGGAAATGATCTGGGCCCAGTGGGGCCTGAAGGATCGACTGTTCGCCGACCCGGACGTCTGGTGGTGTCACCAGTGCAACGACTGCTCTACGATGTGCCCGCGGGGCGCCAAACCGGGCGACCTGCTGAATACCGTTCGCCAGGAGGCGGTCCGGCACTATGCCGTTCCCGGATTTCTCGGCCGTTTGATCGGAAGGAGGAATATATTGCTGTTGTTGTTTCTTCCGGTTGTCCTGCTTGCCCTGGCGCTCTTGCTTCGTGATCCCCTGTGGAATTCGGGCCAGGGAGTATTGACCTATCTTCATCACGAGGGATTCTATGCCGCTCTCTTTCCTCACTGGCTGCTGATCGGCTTCTACACGCTTTTCTGGGGTCTGGCAATGATTGGGGGCATAGTGGGCGTCCTACGGTTCTGGAAGGCGATGAAGGCGGCCGACCGGACAGCGGGACTCGTGGTGCCTTCCACCGGCATAATTAGCAGCTGGATTCGGACCATCAAGTCGATTCTGGTCCACGACCGTTTCAGTTCGTGTACCAGCCAGGCTTCGCGGAAGACGGCTCACCTGGGGGCATTCTATGGTTTTGCGGCACTGTTTGCGGTGACTGTCTGGGCCGTTGTCGCCCTCTACATCATCAATCCGATGATCCCGGGCCACGACCGGGACCTGATTTATCCCTTCGCGATCCTGAGCCCCTGGAAAATATTGGCCAATCTCGGCGGGATCGCGCTGGTGGTTGGTTGCGTGCTGGCCATCCGAAAGCGTCGGAGCGGAGAAGAGGATGCTCCAGCAAGTTCATCCTTTGACTGGCTCTTTCTGGGCCTTCTGTTGATCGTCGGAGTGACGGGCCTGCTGACCGAGATCTTCCGCTACGTGGCTGAACCTGACGGAGGGAAAGAATTGATGGTCGCGGCCTATTCGGTTTATTTCGTCCACCTGGTGGCCGTGTTCGATCTGCTGGTCTATCTTCCATATTCCAAGCTGGCGCATGTCCTTTACAGGACAGTAGCCCTGGTCTACACCGAGTACTCAGGGCGAAATCAGAAAATCCTGTCACCGGGCACCTGAACAGAGGGTTTTCAGAATTAAAACCTGATAAATTAGGCTTTACCGCGTTTCAGGCTATGAAGATGATTGCAGTCCTCCCATTATAGGAAGACTACAATTTCATTTGCATCATCCTGTCCCGGCTCGGGCCCCTGCTGCCAGGCTTGGCAACAAACAACCTCTCGTTTTGATTGCGGTGCGATCCTGCGCATCTTTCCCCATGTCTGAAAACCCTTTCGGATTGGATATAGCCGGCGTGCACAGATTCCCTAGGAAATTAAAGCAATCGAATTCAATCTATATAGAAAGTACGGAAAAGACTTGAATAAACCGGCTATTTTAAAAGGATGAAGCCCGACAGGTTTTTGAAGGTTCCGCCAAGACAGGTATCTTACCGGGAATGCCGGTTAAGCATCGGCTGAGAAAGATCCTTTTAAATCACGAATTCCCGCTTTTCATGGAAAGCGCAATTTAATGATGAAAAAGTGCGATCGATGTTAAACTGATCGAGGAAGCAAAAGTCCTATAAGTATCACTTCTGATAACAGTGTCCATGTCGGAGTGGATCGATATCTGGAGAAATTGAAAAAGTCAGGCAAGACATGCGTCGCGGATTTTCTACAGCACTGACACTCGTCCTTTTGTGTCTAAACCTCATGTCCGCCCGGGCGGACCATTCGGCTGTCGTGCTGATGTACCATCGCTTCGGCGAAGACCGACATCCCTCAACCAGCATTCGAATCGAACGGTTCGAGGCACAGCTCGAGGTCCTGAAAAAGGAAGGGTATTCCGTGATACCGCTTTCCAGGCTTCTTGCATCCCTCACGGACAAGGAACCTTTACCGTCCAACTCCGTGGTGATAACGATCGATGATGCCTATCGATCCGTCTATGAAGTCGCCTTTCCCAGGCTGCATGAGTATGGATTCCCGTTTACGGTATTCGTGTCTTCCGATCCCGTCGACGAAGGAATGACAGCCTATATGACCTGGGAACAGATGAGGAAAATGGCAGGCGGAGGTGCTAGTTTCGCCAACCATGGCGCAAGCCATCTTTCGATGATATCGAAACTAAAAGGTGAATCCGATCAGGAACGGATCGGGCGGGTGCTGGCGGATTTCGAGAAGGGGCGCATGCGCCTTTCAGAGGAACTCGAACCCGTGCCCCACGTCTTTTCGTATCCCTATGGTGAGTTTGACGGCGCGATCGCCGGGAAATTGCAGGAGATGGGATACATATGTTTCGGACAGCACTCGGGAGCCGTGGGCCCCGGAAGTGACCAGCGGGCTCTCCCACGGTTTCCCATCGCAGAGGCGTATTCCGATATCGGGGAGTTCAGAGTCAAGGTAAAAAGCCTGCCGATGCCCGTTCGTGATGTGACGCCCTGGGAACCCGTAGTCGGCGTCACCCGTCCCGAGATCGATATTACGCTTGGTGAAACCGATGCGCGTCTTGCCGAGCTTGCATGCTTCGTCAGCGGCCAGGGGCGCGTAGCGGTTCGATGGCTGGAGACCGGCAAACGGTTTGCAGTTGCGCCCCAACACCCGCTTGGTTCAGGACGGCAGAGGGTGAATTGCACGGCACCTCTGAATGACGGTCGTTATCTTTGGTACAGTCACCCCTGGTTTGTAAAGATACCCGGCCCATAAACTGTCGCTAATCTTAAAAACTTTCGCGAAAGGAAATGTCGAATGAATCGCATGACGAAGTGGACAGCAGTCTTAATCCTTTTTTACGGATTTACAGGGCCCTTACCGGCGCAGGAGGTGACGGTCCTGGGGAGCCAGGAAGAGACTCTCGCCTTGTTAAATTCGGATAATTGGTGGGTCGAGAAAAAGCGTGGGCAACAGCTTGATGTGCCCTACAAAATGATCGTTGCGATATCGGAACGGTGGAGAAAGAATGCACCGAAACTGCCTGTGGCCGTCAAGAAAGATTTATTTTTCAGTTCCCTGCTACCGCTCGTATTGCATGCCAATAACATGGTGCAGGAAAGACGCGACAGGATTCAAAGAGCGGATGCGAAACTGGTTCGGGGCGAGAAGCTTTCGGTGGAGGAGATCGCGCAGTTGAAGGAACTGGCGATCCTGTTACGGATTGCCTCCCAGGAACAGGCAGCCGGGATGAGCGGTTCCGCCGAATTCCGGGAGGTTCTGAAAGAGGCTTTGTACAGGCTGGATGTAATTCCCGCCGGTCTCGTACTGGGACAGGCCGCCTATGAGAGCGGCTACGCAACCTCCCGCTTTGCGGTCGAGGGGAATGCCCTGTTCGGCCAATGGACCTATGGAGGCAAGGGATTGATTCCGGAGCAGCAGCGCAAAGAACTCGGCGATCACCGGATTGCGAGTTTCGAATGGCCGTTCGACAGCGTACGCGGCTATTTTCTGAACCTGAGTTCTCATCCTGCCTACGAAGATTTTCGCCGGATCCGCGCCGAATTCCGGGCTTCCGGCAAGCCACTGAACTCCATCGCTTTGGCTGATGGATTAACAAAATATTCAGAGCGCGGGCAGGAATATGTAGACACTCTCAAGGGCATGATCCGGGCAAACAATCTCGATATTGCAGACAATGCGGTGTTCAGGGACGAGCCGATGAGTTTTATCATCGGCGTTGCCGACCAGGCCGCCGCCGCTAAGATGCGCAAGGATATCGAGGAGATGCGAAAGTCCGGAGAGATTTCAAAGGTAATCGACAGGATGCGTCTTGAATAACCCGGGGAATTTAAGAATGCTTTGCCGAATCCGTCCCGCACGGCATTCAAACCAGCGCACCGGGATCGTAACGGTCATAATCCGGTTGGTTTTTTAATTACGGTTCCTATTGATTATACCAATTTCCCGCTTAGCCGAATGGATACCATCTGCTGGCTTATTAGACTCAAATTCTTACATAGAAGGCGGGCGTCTATGAAATGGGATATCATTGATCTCATTTCCCTCGCCTGTTTTTCGGCATATCAGAGCAAACGCCCAAGAAGCAAAAATATTTTTCCAGAAATCCAAAGCATGTTTTTCCTCGAGCTTAGGCATATCCTCCCACTGCATCTCCGGATCCTCATCCGTCCCTTCAACACGTCGGTCATTTCCGGGATCTCGTTCGATGGGACTTTCCTTTTACCCGGGGTAAAGCTTAATTGACGGAGGACGGCAATCCGGATCGGGATCAATGAGGCAAACAATGCAATCCCTTAGGAACATTTCAACAGGTCTATTGCAATCCCGGAAGCAGCGGGTGAAAATACGTTGCGATATTCGGAAAGAATCTGTTTAGGACTTGTGAGGAAACGATGGACAGAAGGAAATTCCTGAAAACGGGAGTGGCTATTTCGGCCGGTACAGCCTGTGTATGCGGGTTGCCTCTATTGTCGACTTTCAAAGCCCATGGGTCGGGAGAACCGGTGCTGCCGGCGGGGGAAAAATGGGGCATGGTTGTCGATGTCAATCAATGCCTGCCGGACTGTAATGCCTGCCTTGATGCCTGCAGGAAAGAAAATAATGTGGCCTACCATGGAGATGCCCGCTGGGACGTCCATCGAATTCGGAAAGTCACGATTCGAAACAGCAATATGCCGGAATTGGGCACCAAACCCGTTCTATTAATATGCAATCATTGTGAGAACCCGCCCTGCGTAAAAGTCTGCCCGGTCCATGCTACCTATAAGCGTGAAGACGGCATCGTGGTTTGCGATCCCGATCGATGCATCGGTTGCAGGGAGTGCATGGTCGCTTGCCCCTACAACGCAAGGCACTATAATTTCAAACAGAACAGACTGCGGTTCAATCCGGATGCTGCCCCAAGACCCATCGGAGTGGCGGAATCCTGCAATTTCTGCGCGGAACGGCTGAAAGAAGGCAAAATGCCCGCTTGCGTCGAAATTTGTGAAAAAATCGACCAGAAAGCCCTGATTTTCGGGGACTTGAATGATCCGGACAGCGATATCGCTACGACGATCCGGGAAAATTCTGTCAGCCGTCTCCGCGAGAGCCTGGGCACAGAGCCTAAAGTTTACTACATCGGTCTGTAGCACGCATACGAGACATTGAGATGGGAATCCGGTTCGAAAAAATCAAAGGCAGTTCCATCATGTTCTATTTATGGAGTTTACTGCTGGCGGCCCTGACGCTTGGAGGCGTGTATGCCACCTGTCTTTTGCACGACCACGGCATGTTCCTTTCCGGGCTGACGAACAGAATCCCCTGGGGCATCCAGGCTGTTCTGGCAGATTACTATATCGGCATGGCCGTCGGATGTATTGTAATAGGTGTTCTATACGAGATCATCGGTAATGGGAAATACAAATCCTTTTCCCGGATTGCGGTTTATCTGGCCCTGTTGTTTTCAATCGCCGCCATTCTGTCGATGATGACCAATCAGGGACGGATAGGCTTCGCCCTGACCGGATCCTTCACTCATTTCAATCCAATGTCCCTGTTCTCCATTCACCATATTTTTTATTTCCCGTTCGGACTTGTCTGCTGCATTCTCCTTTACGCGCTTCTTAACGACAAAGCGAGGCTATCAAAAATTATTTCGCTGATCGGAGTCCTCCTGGCGGCCGCCCTGTACAGCGGCATCGGTTTTCTGTTCGGACTTCTTCCAAGAGAATTGTACCGATCCCCTCTGACACCCCCCATTTATATTGCAGCCGCTATAGCCTCCGGAATCGGCGTATTCCTGCTCGTTACCGTTGCTTTAATCAAGCTTACAATACGGGAGCTGGATTTCGGGTTTTTCGACTGGGCCGGTCGCATCCTGGCCATTGCTGTGATTGCCGCATTGTGCTTTAGTGCGATCGAGAATATTTACCGGATATATCAGGTTGAATCGAGGCAGGCAGCGCTCTTTTTTCTTTTCGGCGGTTTCCATAGCGTCCTTTTCTGGATGGGTTGGATCCTGCTTGGCTGTATCACTCCCGCCTATATTCTGCTCCGAAAGACTACCGGCGTTCCCGGTATTGTATTCGCTTCAACCCTGGTTCTTTTCGGTGTATTTCTCGAACGATGGCTCATGGTTCTCCCCGGGCTGATGTTTCCCCCCGATCTGTTCCCCGGGTGGGAAATCCTCCCGGAAAGCACCGTAATGCCCGAGGGCGTTGTCGGATATTCCATCAGCTTTCCCGAATGGCTCCAGGCATCCGGGATTTTCGGCCTGATAGGCATTCTGTTTCTCTGGGGATTGAAATTCCTGAAACTGTTGCCCACAGAAACAAAAATGTCTTAACAACCATTCTCGCAGCGATTTAGTCGCTTCGCCTGCAACAAGGCGTTGCATATATTTCTTCAGCAATAGACAGGACCTACCAGCCGCCACACTAACAAGCTTGTGAGAGATGCGGATTAAGAAAAGCACCAGGCATTGAAATTCCCGGCATTCAGGTAGGGTTCGCTTTTGCTTCCCGTGACGGAATCTTGGAATCGACGAACTCCACTTATGAGGCTCATGAGAAGCCGACATTGAAAAAATCTGTGGCTGAGAATTCTGCGATCCATTAAAATAATTATTTGACCTGACTGATTTTGCGGTAAAATGCCGGGTTTGACGATTGGAAGAAAATAAAGTCGGACAAAGGCAGGGTCATTAATGAAATGACCCGATCAACGGAAGATGATTGAGATGAATTCGAAACGGTTCAAAGCATAAGCCGGTTCCTGTTTTTACACTGAGATACACGAGGAGATGATTCATGACTAACAAAACTCCGTCCGGAAGAAAGACACTAACCGGAGCCCCCATCAATCCTTTACCGAGCGACGTACCCTACAGCACGATTTCCCTCTGTCCCGAATGCTCGGCGAAAGTGGACGCCCAGGTGCTCGAAAAAGACGGCAAGATCGTTATGGAGAAAACCTGTCCGGAACACGGTTTTTTCAGGGATACCATCTTCTCGGATGCCGAGCTCTATCACCGCGTGATGGCATGGAACCGGGACGTCGGTTGCGGCGTTTCCAATCCCGCTGTTACGGACGCCAAGTCCTGCCCGGACGATTGCGGCATGTGCAACCTGCACGTCAGCCACACCGTACTGGCGAATGTGGACCTGACCAACCGCTGCAACCTTGCCTGCCCGATATGTTTCGCCAATGCCAATGTCCAGGATTATATTTACGAACCCTCCTACGAAGAGATCGTTCAGATGCTGCAGACGCTTCGCGACTCCCGCCCCGTTGCAGGTCGTGTCGTTCAGTTTGCTGGTGGAGAACCCACCCTGCACCCGGACTGGTTCCGGATCCTGACGAAAGCGATCGATATGGGATTTTCCCAAGTGCAGTGCGCGACCAACGGCCTGAAGTTCGCCGAGGACGGATTCGCGGAAAAATCCAGGGATGCCGGGCTCCACACGCTCTACCTCCAATTTGACGGCGTCGATCCGGGCCTCTATGAAAAAATACGCGGCCGGAAAGACCTGCTGGACGTGAAGATGAAGGCCATTGAAAAAATCCGCAAGACCGGGATGAAGATTGTCTACGTCCCGACCATCGTCGGAGGCCTGAACGACGATCAGGTGCCGAAAATCGTCCAGTTTGCCCTTGACACCATTGACGTCTGTTCCGGCATCAGCTTCCAGCCGGTGGCCATCACCGGGCGTATCGACGAAGCGGAACGCGAAAAGATGCGCTTCACCCTGGCCGATCTGGCCAACGGCGTCAACTCTTTAGGTTACACGACCAAGGACGACTGGTTTCCCCTGTCCTGCACAACCCCGATCACCGAGCTGATCCAGGCTTTAAGGAATGAGCCCAATGTCATGGTTTCCTGCCATCCCCTCTGCGGACTTGGAACCTATTTCTTTGTAGACGAGAACAGGAAACCGACGCCGGTCACCCGTTTCCTTGACATCAAAGGGCTGTTCGACGACATTCAAAAGCAGGCGGAAAAGCTTAAAAACAAAACGACCTTCAAGACCCTGTACAACAACCTCAGCAAGTTCAATCTTTTCGCCAGCGCCAACAAGCATTTTGACGAGAGTAAGGCCCCTGAAGGGCTGACGCTGAAGAAGCTGGGGCAGACTATAGAAGGGCTGCTCGACAAGAGAGCCGGCCGGGGTAAAAATGACGGCACCTACACCTACAAAACCCTCATGGTGGCGGGAATGCATTTCATGGATTCCTATAACTACGACGTGGAGCGCGTCAAACGCTGCGTCATCCACTATTCCGCGCCGGACGGACACCTGTATCCGTTCTGTGCCTACAACTCCGGTCTCGTTTTCCGCAACGGGATTGAGAAACAGTACTCCGTTACCAAAGCGGAATACCGTCAGAATCGGGCAGTGAAAGTCGTCTAGAAACCGCTGAATCACCAGGATGGGAAAATGCTGGAGGATCGGGCAGTACTTCCGGATCCTTCAGCATCGCCCTTGAACGGCATCGAAAGCCTCAAATCCCACACAATCTGCCACCTATTGGACACATACCTGTTGGGTTTTTCGCCGGCACACCCCCTTGAATACAGCCATCGTTATATTAAGATAGAGTCATCTATCTATTTAGAATAAAACAAGATACAGGAAAATAGCGCTTCCGTGCCGATTGAATGAGCAGTTTTTTGTTCCCCTGCCCAGCATTTTTAACGGAAACTAAAAATTTCTAAAAGTATTGATTCTCCTGTCAATTAAACTATGTTGCTGCTCCGATTGAGATCTTCCCATTCCGGATAAGAACGTAAGCTTAATAAAGTTTTTGCTTTCAGGTTTCTTTTCGTGGGGTAACATCCTATCCCGCAGTAACTAAAAGAGCTGTATTTTGTGCTCGCAACCAGTGGTTCTACCGCGCCGGAAAATTGACGCAGACAGGGAAAATGTTCTTGCATTAATCATTAATCAAGTTTATGATTGCCCAGGTTACATCAGTAGCCACCCTTGCTAGCGCTTTCGATTGCATTCGGCTTTACTACTTTGGTAAGGACACCCGATGAGCAGTTCCATCACCCCCAACGGGATATACGAATTCCTCAGTGCGGCACGCGTCTTTGCAAAAGCTGTACGCGATGTGATTGAAGGAGCGGTTTTGGAGGGTGTCGCTGGCACCAAATTGACCCTGACCCAACTCAAGTTGCTCTATCTGGTTACCCATGCCGACTCGGTGACGATCGGTGAAGCGGCTCTCTTCCTTGGAGTAAGCAGTCCGGCCGCTAGTAAGACTGTGGAAAAGCTCGTACGTCGTAGATTGCTTCGGCGAAACGATACTCAAAGAGACAGACGCTCCAGCAATTTATCTCTGACCGAATCTGGCCGTCGTCTCCTGAAGACCTACGAGGAAGCGAGGAACCAAAAAGCCATAGAGATTTTTTCAAAATATTCACCCGATGTACTTCGGCACACTGCCGAACTTCTGGATAACCTGGCCTGTGGGATTGCCAGCCAGCGATCCAACAAGCCAAAAGATGATCTATGCATGCAATGCGAAATTTATTATCGCGAAGATTGCAGGTTTGGACAGTTTGGCGCGCGCAAATGTTTTTATCAACTTCACCGGAAAGACCAACAGGATTCTTCCGTATTATCGGAAGAATCTGAAAACATAAAGGAGGAGGCCTAATGCCGAGTTTTGTGAATCCTGAGAAGTGCGATGGATGCAAAGCGCTGGACAAGACAGCTTGCCAGCATATTTGCCCGAACGATCTGATGGTGTTAGAAAAAGAGCAGATGAAGGCCTACAACCGTGATCCCTCTATGTGCTGGGAATGCTACAACTGTGTAAAGATTTGCCCCACACAGGCTGTTGAGGTNNAGCGGTTCCGGAAGGCGGTTTTGCCACCCATTCGGATCTGAACGGTCCGGCATTGGCAACGGAACCCGAATCCCTCGGTTTGCCCGAAGTTTTTACACTTAAAGGATAGAAGGAGAGGAATCATATGGCGAACTTTGAAAATGTTGTAGTTGAAACCGATCTACTTATCCTCGGCGGCGGCATGGCGTCCTGCGGCGCTGCGGTCGAAGCCGCGTACTGGGCCAAACAGCAGGGGTTGAAGGTCACCCTTGTCGACAAGGCAGCGATGGATCGTTCCGGAGCTGTCGCGATGGGCCTTTCAGCCATCAACCAGTATGTCGGATTGAGAGATGGGCAAAACAGTGTTAAGGATTATGTAGACTATGTTCGTAACGACCTGATGGGCGTTACCCGTGAAGATCTCGTCGCCGACATCGCCCGCCACGTGGACTCGTCGGTGCATCTCTTTGAAAAATGGGGCCTCCCCATCTGGAAAGATGAAGCCGGTGCCTATGTCCACGAAGGACGCTGGCAGCTGATGATCAACGGCGAGTCCTACAAGGTGGTCGTCGCCGAAGCCGCCAAGAACGCACTACTTCAGAGCGGCGTCGGAGAAATCTTCGAACGAGTTTTCATCGTAGAACCGCTGATGGACGGCGATCGTGTTGCCGGCGCCGTCGGATTCTCGGTTCGTGAAAACAAGTTCTATATCTTCAAAGCCAAGGCTGTGTTCACGGCGATGGGCGGCGCTGTGCACGTATTCAAGCCCCGCAGTTCGGGTGAAGGCCTGGGCCGCGCCTGGTATCCGCCATGGAACTCTGGTTCCTCCGCCTATTTCACACTGAGAGCCGGTGCGGAAATGACCTGCCAGGAAGTCCGGTTTATTCCTGTCCGGTTCAAAGACGCATACGGACCGGTCGGTGCCTGGTTCCTGCTCTTCAAGTCCCGGGCTACCAACGCCATGGGTGGAGAGTATATGGTGGAACGCAAGCCCGAACTGGACAACTGGGCTCCATACGGAAAGGTAAAACCCATTCCGGCAAACCTGCGCAACTATCTTGGGATGCTCGATGTCATGGAAGGCAAGGGACCGATCTTCATGCGTACGGAAGAAGCCATGCAGAAGATCGCCGACCAATACAAAGACGATCCCAAAGCATACAAGAAAAAGACAAAAGAGCTGGAATCCGAGGCATGGGAAGACTTCCTGGATATGACCATTTCTCAAGCCATTCTCTGGGCGGCTTCCAATGTTCAGCCGGAAGAGAGAAGCTCTGAAATCGCCGCTGCCGAACCTTACTTCATCGGTTCCCATTCGGGAGCGTCCGGTGCATGGGTCAGCGGACCTGAAGACCTGCAGTCCGATGAAAGCAAGGGCGACTACTTCTGGGGCTACATGGGAATGTCCACGGTTAAGGGCCTCTTCTGTGCCGGTGACGCGTCCGGAGCCTCGAGCCACAAGTTTTCTTCGGGATCCCATGCAGAAGGCCGTTCCGTAGCAAAAGCCGCGATCAAGTACATCGTAGAAAACAATACGATGCCGAATGTGGACATGGCTGCATGTGAAGCCATGAAAGCTACTATTCTGAAACCGCTCGACACCTATGAGCAGTTCAAGAAAACGACCGTAACACCGGATGTGAACCCGAACTACATCCTGCCCAAAATGTTCATGTTCCGTCTCCAGAAAATAATGGATGAATATGCTGCCGGCGTTACGGCACAGTTCATCACGAACGAAGCTCAACTCAACCGTGCGCTGGAACTCCTGGCCCTGTTGAAGGAAGATTCGGAAAAGCTGGGAGCGGCGGATCTGCATGAGCTTATGCGGTGCTGGGAAAATGTACAGCGTATGTGGCAGGCAGAAGCGCATGTCCGCACGATGCTGTTCAGGCAGGAAACCCGCTGGCCCGGATATTACCTCCGAGCTGACAAGCCCAAAATGGATCAAGATAACTGGCTCAAATTCGCCAACTGCAAGTGTGATCCCAGTTCCGGCGAATGGGAGATGATTTCTCGACCAATTTATAACATCTTCAAATAATTAAACTTACCAGGTTTTTAAAACTAGGTAGGGTTTTCTCCTCAAATGGGGGATTTTCGCTGTTAAAGCGGAGATCCCCTTTTGCAGAAGAACGGCCAACCTCAATTTCAACTATGCAGATCCAGGATGGATCGATTTATTTGGATTTCAACAGGTTAGCGGGAAAAAGCGATGTTTGTCGGAAATGGCAACTATTCTGGTTAATCTGTTGATGTTTAAAGAGAACGACATTTTTAATATCCTGAAACTTGAAATTGAGGCCGAAACAGTCTGAATCATGCAATCTGTTTGTCCGCATTGCAATAATCCGATGCTACGCTGGTCCAACCCGCAACAGAGCACCTGGGGCGGCGACTACCAGTTTGTGTGTTTCAACGACGACTGCCCTTATTTTGTGCGGGGATGGGCATGGATGAAGGATCAATACAATGCAACCGCCTCCTATCGCTACAGGATCGACCCTGTCTCGGGAGAAAAAGGACCTCTTCCCGTCTGGTCCAGATCCGCGCTGAGAGAAAGCATTCTGCAGGAGCAAGAGGATGACTGAAAAGAACGCCAATCCGGAATCCATTATTCGGGACTACCCCAGGATGGGTCCGGATGACAGTTTTTCATTCCGGTGTTATCAATCCCTGGAATGTTTTACAAACTGCTGCAACGATGTGTCCATCGTTTTGACCCCATACGATATTCTCCGCATGAAGCATGCGCTCAGGATGGATTCGTCGTCCTTCTTAAGGAAGTACACGATTTCCCCCTTCACGAAGGATCAGAAAGTCCCTGTTGTTCTCCTGAAAATGGAGAAAGAGACCAAGAGCTGTCCTTTTGTCTCGTCGGAAAAAGGCTGTGGCATATATGAGAACCGTCCCTGGGCATGCCGAATGTACCCGCTGGGGATGGCCGAACCAGACAATCCCACTCCGGAAGACCGTCGTTTTTATTTCCTTCTGAAGGAAGAAATCTGCCTCGGGCACAATGAAGACCATTCTACAACGGTGTCGGAATGGATAACGGATCAGGGGATCGAAGAATACGACGCTTATGGGTCTCCCTTTAAAGAACTCATGCTGCATCCCTTCTGGAACGGAGAGGAAACGCTCTCGCCGGAGCAAATCGACATGTACCACATGGCATGCTACGACCTGGACCGTTTTCGACGTTTCATTTTTGAAACCCGTTTCTTCCAGCTTTTCGATGTTGATGAAGACAGGATTGAAGCGATGCGCAAAAACGATCTGGAATTGTCCGATTTCGCCATGCAATGGCTGCGATTCAGCCTTTTCAAGGAGAAATCGATGAAAATAAACCGTTCCGTAATGGAATCGAAACTCGGAACGGATGCAAAAAACGGGGCAAAGCAATAATGGATGAAAACGCCAAGCCCGTCCTCGTTATCGGAGGCGGCATCGCAGGTATCACCAGCGCACTCGAAGCGGCGGAGGCAGGATGCAGTGTCGTCCTGATAGAAAAATCCGCCTTTCTCGGCGGACGAGTCGCTCGCATGCACCAGTATTTCCCGAAGATGTGTCCTCCGACCTGCGGTCTTGAAATCAACTATAAACGCATCAATAATAATCCCCGCATTACAGTTTATACTCTGGCCGAACTGGTAGATCTGACCGGGGCTGCAGGAGACTACGAAGCCACGATCCGGATTTCTCCCCGATATGTGAAGGATACCTGCACTCTTTGCAGAGCCTGCGTCGACGTGTGCCCTTCCGATAGGAGGGATGAATTCAACTACGGTATCAGCAAAACAAAAGCGGTATATATAGACCATACCATGGCCTTCCCTGCCGCGTATGCCATAGACCGC
>DKBB01000317.1 GCA_002451015.1 Acidobacteria bacterium UBA6911 | reverse complement strand
CGGGATCGTCGAAGCGCCGGCCCATCATCCTCTTAACCGCGTAGACCGTATTCTCGGCGTTGGTAATCGTCTGACGTTTTGCGATCTGGCCCAGGATCCTTTTATCTCTTTCCGTAAATGCAACAATGGACGGAGTTGTTCTTCCGCCGATACTGTTGGGAATGATCTGGACCTTCTGGCCTTCCAGAACAGCAACGCAGCAATTTGTTGTTCCCAGATCGATGCCTATGATTTTTCCCATTAGGTTTCTTCGCTTTTCCCCTCGAATTTAACGGCAACAATTACCTGAGCCGGTCGAAGGAGCCTGTCTTTGAAAAGGTATCCGCGACGCAATTCCTGGACAACCGTGTCTACTTCATGATTTGTATCTTCTCTTCTGGACAATGCTTCATGCAGGTGAGGATCAAACGGCTTCCCCTCCGACTCAATCGGAACAACTCCGGCCCTGCTCAAAGTGTCCAGCAATTGCTTGTAAAGGAGCTCGACTCCTTCCCTGTATTGCTCCAGTTCGCTTGCGGCGTTCTCACCGTCCTCCATGCTTTGTAATGCCCTTTCACAGGCATCGGCAACCGGCAGAAACTCCCTCAGCAGGGAACTCTTCGCCAGGGTCATGGAGTCGATTTTTTCTTTATCCGTCCTCTTTCGAAAATTTTCAAATTCTGCCGCCTTCCGCAAAAACTTGTCCTGCCACTCCGCCGCCTCTTCCCTGGCTGCCTTCAAATCGGCCTCCACCTGTACCATTGGATCTGCCGGGGTGGTGATGGTTTCCGTTTTCACTTCCGCTTCATTGGTCTTATCGGGTTCGGCATTTTCCGATTCCGATCGATGCATGTTCATTCTCCAAGTCATAGTTCAGTTCCCGGTTTCGAGCACGCGCCCAAACAGCCTGGCCACATAATCGACAAGAGCAATCGCACGAGCATATTCCATACGCGTAGGGCCTAAGATACCCAGCGATCCTTTAGTATTTTCATCCACAACGTAACGGGAAGTAATAAGGGTACAATCCTCAATGCCCGGCAGCGCATTCTCGGCGCCGATCGTAATTCGGACTTCCTGTGTATCCTCCTCAATACATCGGGATATTAGAGCTGCAAGCCTGTTTTTTTCCTCTATAGTTTCAAACAGGAGCTTCATTTTATTTATATCGGTGAATTGAGGCGCCTTTATTAGGTTGGAAGCCCCGTCCAGGTATATTTGTGCGTCCGACTCGCTCGTTGATTCCGTAAATGATCGAGTGCTGAGTGTAATAACACGCTGCATGAATTTGTCGTAAAGAGCCTGTTCCTTTCGGATCATTTTCAGAATCTGTAGCCTGATTTCGAACAGGGTCCGGTTTTTAAAATTCTCCACAATATAACGTGCTGCCTGATCCAGCTCACTTTGGGTTATGTCTTCCCGGTAATGAATGACCCGGTTCTGGACGATTCCAGATCTAGAGACAAGAATTACCAGGATTCTCTTATCCGTAAGTTTAATAAAATTAATATGTTCCAGTGCGACACCACTAATGGGAGGCGACAGGACTATCCCCACGTTCTTTGACACCCGGGACAGTACCTGGCTGGTTCTCTCCATAAAATGCTCGGCACTGTCGTCAAGTTTAAGATCGCGGTCAATTAATTTTCTGTCGTAGGCGGATATCTCGCGCCGCTCCATCAGATAATCCACATAAAACCGATAGGCTTTGTCCGTCGGAATACGCCCGGCGGAGGCGTGCGGTTGCTGCAAATACCCCATCTCCTCAAGATCCGCCATGATGTTTCTGACTGTTGCGGCGCTGAGGTGTTCACTGCTGTGCTGGGCCACTCTGCGGGATCCCACCGGCTTCCCGGTCAGAATATACGTAGAAACAACCCAGTGAAGAATCTCTCTAAATCGCTCACTTGAAAGGTATTCGTTTGTATCTGCCATGGTTTCCCAACAGGCTTTTCTTACAGGCACACCACGCACCGGCAAGTGTAAATAATTGCCAGTAAAGATTATAGTATCGGCTGAATTAAAGTCAAACAGCAGGGATGGATTTCCAAAATGGAAGGAATGGATTCCGGCGGATTTCCCTACATGTGCAGCCGGGAAATCCGCCTGACTACGGAAGAAGTGTCTAAATTGTGGTCAATTACGGCTTAACTATACTGGTATATAAAGTTGCGACTACAGGATCGCTCCTTTCATCCTGCCCAATAATTCGCAGGAACTTCAATATTACGGCTTTCCCGCTGTCCAGTTTCTGAACGGCATTCAGTAGGTCCTGGGCGTTTTTAACCGGCTCTCCATTCGCTTCAACGATAATATCGCCGATTCTTGTCGGGTCGCTGCCGATCAACTGCGCTTCGTCCGCAAGACCGCCCGGCGAAACGGACGTAATATAGGCGCCCCCTTCGATTTTCAGGCTCCGGGCGATCTGGCCGGGGACATTATCGAATTCCAGGCCTATTTTGGTTTCAGGCTCCTCTTTATCCTCCTCAAAATTGAAGGGACTTCTCTGCTCCTCAACTGATTCCGTAGGCCTTTCAGCCAGTGTGACGGTAAATTCTTTTTCCTGGCCCTTCCGGACCACTTTGACCTTAACCGCATTGCCCGGGAGTTTTTCCGCCACCGAAACCACAAAATCTTCGGGACCGGCTACCTTCTTGCCGTTGAACGCTACGATCACATCCTCGGGCAGAATGCCAGCTTTCGCGGCAGGCCCCGGTTCTTCATCCGGTCCTTCCCCGCTGATGACTTGTGTCACCAGCACGCCGGTGCCCTGCTTTACACCGAAATACTCGGCCATAGCCGGGGTAAACGGCAAAGAATTGTAGGAAATACCCAGGAATCCACGGGAAACCTTTCCCGTTTCCAGGATCTGATTGTAAACCCGGACAAAA
>DKBB01000037.1 GCA_002451015.1 Acidobacteria bacterium UBA6911 | reverse complement strand
GGATCCTGGCGGTTCCGTCTCCAGCAACTGACGACATCATATCCTTCCCTCAACTTTGATAGCACGGACTGGATATCCCGCGGATCGTTCTGCATATCCGCATCGATGGGTATAAGAATGGATCCCGAGGCATAGTCGAATCCTGCCGTCATGGCCGCTGTTTGACCGAAATTCCTACGAAATATAATAAGCTTGATGCGAGGATCTTTCTCCGGCAGCGTTTCAAGATATGCGCCGCTTCCGTCCGTGCTGCCATCGTCAACGAAAATAACCTCGAAATCTTCTTTGCTCGATTCAAGAGTCTGGAGAAGTTCTCTTACAAAAGTCTCAAGGTTTTCCCGTTCGTTGAATACCGGCACGATTATTGAAACCTTTTCGTTCATGAATATTCAGTTTCCAATGATTCGAACCGTCGTCGATCGCCGCGGTTTCTATAAAATATGTAAATGATGCCGCCTGGAAGGGAAGACAAAACAATCATAATCGACGTTACCAGTCCAAGGGCGAAGCAGGAGGCAGGTTCCATTCCGATACCTCCGAAGAGACTCATGAATGCGTATTCTCTCAATCCCATACCGTTCAGGCTGATCGGTATCATTGAAATCAAATTGATGACTGGAACGAACACTAAAAAATAGGAAAACGGTATCTCAAGACGCATTCCGAATGCCATAGTCCAGATGGCAGATATAAACAGGAACTGGTTGACGAATGAGATAAGCATTGATCCCAGAAGTACGAATTTACGCTCTCCGATAATGTGAAACGCATTCGCAACTCTATCCGCTTTTCTTTCAATCCGGGTCATTTTCAGGCGTTTTAGCAGGCGGTTCAGAATACTGTGGCATCGGGGCGCAAAAAGGCACATATTACCAGTGATAAATAGGGCAAACGCCCCCCAGATTATTATCGACACCGGAATGCCGGGCACCGAAACAGGATAAAGTACTATGGCGACACAGGCAATGATCAACATAGCCAGCATGCCTGTGTCCCGATCGAGAAAAGTGGAGGCGAAACTTTGAGAGTAGGAATTGGAGTGCCTGCCGATGTAATATATTTTTACAACATCCCCTCCAATCATGGTCGGGAACGCAAGGTTGAAGAAGAGGCCGATGCAATAAATACCGAAAAGATCCTTCAAGGAGCGTACCGGCATCAGGGGCCTCATGAGTAAACGCCAGCGAAAAATGCAAATATAGTGTCCCAGCCACATCAGGAGGAATGCTAGAACCAGGATCTCCATCCTGGCATTTCGCAGTGTGGCCCCAAAATTTTCAAAATCGATCTTCTGAAAAATGAAATACAGCAATAAAGCCGTGACAGCGATTTTTATAAACGTTAAAACTTTAGTTTTCATTGTTTTGAACCTGCGTCTTCAGCGCAGATAATGAAATCGGGCGATTGGATACAAGGACAAGCTCTTCGTCGGGATCATATGCCGCGTTCAAGAGCGTTCTCAATTTTACGGAAAATCTGGGGCGTCGGTCCAGAATTTGAAGATATGTATCCGAATTTTCCATAAAAAAGGCATAATCTCTGGCGGTTAATATGCAGAATACAGGAGTGTCCAACTGAAATCTGCGCCGCATGGAAGCGGCCTTGTATTCCTGGAAGATCTGTTTTTGTAAATAGAATACCATGCTCGGCACCGTTACGCCGTAATAGCCCGCCTGGAAATTGCCGTCTGCGTGCATTTCAATCTTTTTACAGAAGCTTTTCACCGGCCGATATGTCTCCAGAGCGGGAAAATAATAAAGGGCTCCCGCCATAAAAACCATCCACATGGATGTCGCTATTACAGGAAAACAGTAATGTACTTTTTTTCTTAAGACATACCCTAATGTCCATATCGCCGCCACTGCAATGACAAGAGACGGAACATAGTGTAACACGGGAGAAAGGTGCGGCATAAACCGGTGAATGACAAAAAATGCCAGAATAGAAAACGCGAGAAGAAGAATGCCCAGGAAGAGAAAAATCCATTTCCAGATATCGGATGAACACTGTCCGGGGCCGGAGCTTTGTTCCGTGGGTGGAACCGTCTCTGCATGAGGAATTCTTCCCGTATCTCCGGAACAAGGCACAGGAATTATGCTACGAAAACATTCAGTAATGCCCTTCAGGCATTTGTCCAGAACGGCGGCCAGTATGAGGGCGGCAACGGGGTACATGGGAGCGATATAATACTCCTGCTTGTTCTTTGATACCGAGAACATGAGGAATATAAAAAGGCACCAGATAAGAGGCAGGCCGAAAGAAAGGCTTTTAACAGGCTGCCACTGTTTCCGATACCTCCACAAGAGATACAGCGATACAGCCGCAAGCAGGGACCATGGAAAGAAGTCCGAGGCAAAGACGGAAAAATAATATAAAGGACCTCTGGATGGCCCGAAGGAATCCGACAGATACCGTCCCAGATTGTCTTTTAAAAAGAACGTTTCAATATAAGTCCAGCCATATTCATGGTAGATCATGACATACCATGGAAGAATTACGGCAGAAAGGATGGATACTCCCATAAGGGGACGGATATCAGAAATATCGAATTTTCTATTCCACAGGACCCAGACCATGTAGGTGGATGCGGGAATAAGGATCCCAATCGGCCCCTTTGTAAGGAATCCCGCACCGGCGAAGAGATATGTTAGTGCCCAGTAGTAACGATTTCTTGTCTGTATCGCCCGAACAATAAAGAAAAAAGTTCCTAAAAGGAAGAAAAGCAACAGAATGTCAATGGGTAAACGTCGCGCAAGAATTAAGATGCGGGCGGTGGTGGCCGTGATAGCCGCTGTCATCAGGGCAACCCTGGAATTGAATAGAAAATAGGCTATCGCATAGGAAAAAAGAATACTCGCTACGGCGGCGATTGAACCTGGAAGGCGAACGGAAAATTCGTTGACACCGAACAGCTTGTAGGACGCAAGGATTGCCCAGTATGTAAGGGGGGGCTTTTGGGCCCGGGGTTCAAAATTGAAATGAGGCGCGAGATAATTTCCCGAAACCAGCATTTCACGCGACGTCTCCGCGTAAAAGGCTTCGCTCGCATTCCAGATGGAGGAAGAGCCTATGCGGATACAATAGGGGAGTGAAACGGACACTAAAATCAGGATATGTACGACCGGTGAAGAAAGGCGAAGTCTGATATTCTGCATGGCATTAAATTAGGAAAATCGGGGAATCCCCGGGAGTCCACCGTCCCGGCAACATTTGAATACTGTGTTCTCTGCCCATGGCTTCCTTTGAGTCCGTCCTGATCACCTTAACACCTCGTGTGCCGAATTAGAAAGAAAGCGATTCAGAACACCGGGTGAAAAACACATTTACAAATTATCCCCTGAACGACAGGCAACTGTTTGGGATGCCGATGAATACAGATAGATCAAAAAAGAGGTTTCTGTATTTCGTCAAGCACCTCATCCGTAGACCGTTTCCGGGCGCGGCCGGCAAGGTCTATGTCCTTTCTTTCCAGGCGCTCCAGTATCTCCGCAGCTCGTGACAGCACATCCTGCGGCATTCCGGCCAGGCGGGCGACTTCAATGCCGTAACTTTTATCCGCAACACCAGGCGTAACTCTTCGGAGGAAAATTATTTCCCCGCCGGCTTCCTGAATTGTCATGCAGTAATTTTTAACGCCTGGATGGATCGACGCCATTTTCGTCAGTTCATGATAGTGGGTGGCGAAAAGGGTTTTAGGCCTCAGGCTTTGATTCGCAACGAGATATTCTGCAATCGCCCACGCAAGAGAGAGGCCGTCAAAAGTGGCTGTGCCGCGGCCAACTTCATCCAGGAGTATCAGGCTGCGGTTCGTGGCCGTGTTTAGGATGTTCGCGGTTTCGATCATTTCCACCATAAAGGTGGAGCGGCCTTTTGCCAGGTTGTCTGAAGCGCCCACACGGGTGTATATTCGGTCTACGCAGCCGATTCGTGCTTCCCGGGCCGGGACAAAAGAACCCATTTGTGCAAGAATTACTATCAAAGCGGTTTGCCGGAGATAGGTCGATTTGCCCCCCATATTCGGTCCCGTCAAGAGGATAAGCCGGTCTGACGCGGAATTCATGTACAGATCGTTGGGGATAAATGGGCGACTCTGGGTTTCAACCACAGGATGACGTCCCTGTCTAATATATATTTCATCCTCTTCGGTCAATGCCGGTCGTACATAGTTATTCCTTAGGGCGGTTTCCGACAGGCCGGCATAGACATCCAGTTCTCCGATAAGCCGGGCCGTTTTCTGTATCCGGTCTCCCTGGAGGCCGATGCTTTTCCGGAACTCGATGAAAATCTCCTTTTCAAGCGACGCAATGCGTTCTTCGGCACCAAGGATTTTCTCTTCATACTCCTGGAGTTCTTCCGTTACAAAACGTTCGCAGTTTACCAGGGTCTGTTTACGAATATAATTTTCANNGACGCGATAAATCCTTTCCCGCTGCTCCGGATATCCCGGAGTTCATCCAGTTCGCCGGAATATCCGGAGCGGACAATGCCGATTTCATTTGCAGATGCGGGCGCGTTATCGGAAATGCATTGGTCGATCCTTTGTACGACATCTCCCAAGGGATCCAGATTGTTCCGTATCTCTGCCAGTCGGCCGGCTGAATAGGATTGCAGCATATCCCGGATAGCGGGTATGACGCGAAGGGAATCTCTTAGAGCGAGCATCTCGCGCGGATTCGAAACC